>JASFME010000029.1:0-14892 GCA_050117725.1 Granulosicoccaceae bacterium
GATCCGTGCGTGAAATCCGTATCAACCCGGTACTGCCCAGTGAATCGGTACTCGTTGCCACCGCCCGCGGCATGCGCCCGCGCAAGGCCGAGGAGAAAATCGAGCGCAATACCGCCAGCCATGTCGACAAATGCCCCTTTTGCACCGGCAACGAAGCCATGACCCCGCCGACCCTGGCGCAATGGCCGGCCGGGGGTGAGTGGGCCATCCGCGACGTGGAAAACCTCTACCCGGTACTCGGTGAAAGCGACAGTACCTCGCACCTTGTATTCGGCCTGCAGCAGGTCATCGACGGTTATGGCCGCCATGAAGTGCTCATTGACCACCCCAACCACGGCATCAGCATCCATGAGATGAGTACCGAACACCTGGCAATGTTGTTTGGTGCCTACCGCGACCGCATGCGCGCGCTGTATGAAAGTAACCCGCGCATCGGTTATGTACTCGTGTTCAAGAACTTCGGCCCGGCAGCCGGGGCGAGTATCCCGCACACGCACAGCCAGATCATTGCCACGCCGGTAGTGCCGGAAAATGTCTACAATGAAGTCGAGTACGCCCGCCAATACCATGCCCGGCATCACGAGTGCATTTATTGCTCGCTGATCAACGAGGCCCTGACTTTCGAGGCGACCATTTATGATCGTGACTCCGGCGAAGTGCAACGCAAGATCAATGTCGGCCAGTACATCATCGAACGTGGTGAGCGCTTCATCGCCATCAAGCCGTTTGCCAGCCGCTTCGAATGGGAGGTACACATCCTGCCGTTATCACACCAGGCCGATTTCACCGCGCTCGGTGACAAGGACCGTGAAGATCTCGCCCGCGTCCTGAAGCGCACCATGACCCGGCTTGAAGCCGTGATCGGCGGCGCGCAATACAACTATTTCCTGCATTCGCTGCCACACGGCGAGCAGTATGCGAACGACAGCGCCAGCTATCACTGGCACCTCGAGATCTGTCCGCGCACGAGCATCCCGACCGGCTTTGAACTCGGCTCGGGCCTGTTCGTCAGCACCATCAGCCCGGAAGATGCCGCACAACAATTGCGTGATGTCGACATCTAACTTTCACAAACGAGTGTGATACTATCTTTCCATGCCCGCAGTAGAAAACTATCTCGTTATTTCTGCCATTGGCGCTGACCGGCCCGGCATCGTCAACACTCTTTCCATGACTGTACTCGACAACGGCTGCAATATTGTCGACAGCCGCATGACCGTGCTCGGTGGCGAATTCGCGATCCTGCTCATGGTAGCGGGCAGCTGGGATACGATCTCGCGGCTTGAACAGGCCCTGCCAAAGGTTGCCGAATCGCTCAATCTGACCCTGATCAGCAAACGCACCAAGGCGCGCAGCCTGCCTGAAAAGATGTTGCCCTACCTGGTCGAGGTTGTATCGATGGACCACCCCGGCATCGTCTACAACGTCGCCGAGTTTTTCTCCAGCCGTAACATCAACATCGAAGATCTGTCGACCGGCAGCTACGCCGCCGCACATACCGGCACGCCGATGTTCAGCATGAACATGACCATCAGCATCCCGGCAGAACAATCAATTGCTGAATTACGCGAACAGTTCATGCAGTTTTGTGATGAGCTCAATCTTGATGCGGTTATGGAACCGGTCAAGGCATAAAGGAACCCAATACAATCATGGCCAAAGCAAAAATCGGCAAGCAAGTCACCGACACAAAACTGCCCGCTACCGGCGAGCAGGACATCAAGCTCTCTGACTTCAGGGGGCAAAATATTGTCCTGTACTTTTACCCGAAGGACAGTACCCCGGGCTGTACGACTGAAGGCCAGGACTTTCGCGATAACCATACGAAGTTCCGCCGCGCCAAAACCGTCATCCTGGGTGTGTCGCGTGACAGCATCAAGTCTCACGAAAACTTCAAGGCCAAGCAGGGATTTCCGTTTGAACTCATCTCGGATGCAGATGAAAAACTCTGTAACCAGTTCGATGTCATCAAAGAGAAGAATATGTATGGCAAAAAAGTCATGGGCATCGAGCGCAGCACCTTCCTGATTGATAGCGAGGGCGTGTTGCGAGAAGAATGGCGCAAGGTCAAGGTCGATGGCCACGTCGAGGAAGTGCTCGCTGCGGTCAAGGCACTGAACAAGCAGTAACATCTCTTCCACAACCGGGCAGTGAGGCAATATGGTTAATACCGATATACCTGGCAAGCGCCTGTTTGTACTTGATACAAACGTACTTATGCACGACCCCGCCGCGATCTACCGCTTCAAGGAACACGATATTTTTATCCCGATGCTGGTGCTCGAGGAACTCGATGACAACAAGCGCGGCGTCTCGGAAGTCGCACGCAACGCCCGCCAGGCCAGCCGCTTCCTCGATGACCTGCTATGTGATGCCACCGCTGATCAGATTGAGGCCGGCCTGCAATTGCCGCAAACCAGTGAAGCCGGGTCCGGCCGACTGTTTTTACAGACTCGCATCATGTCCGGCCCTCTGCCCGGTGACCTGCCCGGGCACCGCGCCGATAACCATATCCTCAGCACTGCGCTGGCCCTGCAAGGTGAATTACACGACAAGACCATTACGCTCGTGTCGAAAGACATCAACATGCGTATCAAGGCCAGTGCCCTGGGTATCCACAGCGAGGATTACTACAATGATCGTGTGCTCGACGATGTCAGCCTGCTGTTCACCGGCGTCGAGGAGCTGCCCGCCGACTTCTGGGAAACACACGACAAGGAAATGGATTCATGGCAGGAAGAAGGCCGCACCTTCTACCGCCTGCAGGGGCCATTGACAGGCGACTGGTACCCCAACGAGTGCCTGACAATACCGGATGGCTTTAACGCAATAGTCCGCGAAGTCGATGAAGACAGTGCCACCATCGAGCACGCCAGGGACTATACCCAACACAGTAACGCCGTATGGGGAGTCACCGCACGCAACAGCGAACAAAGCTTCGCTCTGAACCTGCTCATGGATCCGGAAGTCGACCTGGTTACGCTGCTCGGCCAGGCCGGCACGGGGAAAACACTGCTGACACTCGCCGCCGGGCTGGCGCAGACACTTGATAACAGTTTGTATAACGAGATCATCATGACACGCGTCACGATCCCGATGGGCGAAGACATCGGTTTCCTGCCCGGTACTGAAGAGGAAAAGATGACGCCGTGGATGGGTGCGCTCATGGATAACCTCGAAGTCCTCGGCAGCACACAGGGCAGCGGCGACTGGGAGCGTGAAGCCACCAATGCCATTTTGCACAACCGTCTCAAGGTGCGCTCCATCAACTTCATGCGCGGCCGTACCTTCCTCAACAAGTACATCATCGTCGACGAGGCACAGAACCTGACCTCGAAGCAGATGAAATCATTGATCACACGCGCCGGCCCTGGCACAAAGGTCGTGTGCCTCGGTAACGTTGCGCAGATCGACTCGCCGTACCTGTCGGAAACGACCTCGGGGCTGACCTACATCGTCGATCGCTTCAAGAACTGGCCACACAGCGGGCATGTCACACTGCGGCGCGGCGAACGTTCAAGGTTGGCCGATTACGCCACGGACGTATTGTAGATTATTGATTTACGATTGATGAGTGATGCTTTAAAAAGCAGCCCCGGTGAAGAATCTACCTTAGAAACTATTGTTCTCTGGCCGTGTTTATTTATACACCGTCTACCTGCAGATAAATTTTTTATCCATCGGCCACAGGATTGAGTGATGGCCAGGCATTCAGTACTGCCTTGACCAGTGTCGCCAGTGGGATGGCAAAGAACACGCCCCAGAAGCCCCACAGTCCGCCGAAGAACAGCACGGCGACGATGATCGCTATCGGGTGCAGGTTGACGGCCTCGGAGAACAGCAATGGCACGAGTACGTTACCGTCGAGTGCCTGGATAATGCCGTAGGCAATCATGATGTACACGAAATCGCTTGTTGCCCCCCACTGGAAGAAGGCAATAATCGCCACCGGGAAGGTGACGACAGCTGCACCGATGTAGGGCACGATCACCGACATGCCTACCAGTGCCGCCAGCAACATCGCGTACTGCAGACCCATGGTCTCGAACACGATGTAGGTGACAACACCGACCACGAGGATCTCCCAGAACTTGCCGCGTACGTAGTTGGCGAGTTGCGCGTTGACCTCGGTCCACACCTCGCTGGCCAGCTTGCGATCCTTTGGCATGTAACTGACGAACCAGTTCAGCAATAACGCCTTGTCCTTGAGGAAAAAGAACACGAGCAAGGGCACCAGGATCATATAGACGACAAATGCTACCAGACCGAATATTGAGGACAGCGACAGGGTAAGCAGACCCTGTCCGGCCACAGCGACCTCGGCGCGCACGGTTGTGAGTATTTCACCCAGTTGTTCCTGGCTGATGAAATCCGGGTAACGTTCCGGCAGTTTCATCAATGCGGACTGGCCTTTTGTGATCATACTCGGCAGTTCCTGGGCGAACTGCGACACCTGTTGCGACAATAACGGCACGAGGCCAAACAGGATCACAAAAAACACGATGACGAATAACAGGTATACGGTCCACACCGAGGCGATGCGCGGTGCACCGCGCCGGCGCAGGAAACTGACCAGGCCTTCGAGCAGATAGGCAATGACGATGCTTGCCAGTACCGGGGCAAGCATCGCGCCGAAGTAGATCACAACGACAAACCCGATCAGTAACAGCATTGCCAGCATGACCACCTGCGGGTCGGAAAAATGCCGGCGGAACCAGTTGCCGATCACCTCAAGCATGTCCGTTACTCCCCGTTGCTGTACAACTCGTAATGTCGCACAAACAGGGCTTCAAGATCATCAATGACTTCAGCCGCGTCACGGCCGTGCATGACATGCTCGGACATGAGGCCGGCTGCCTCATGTAACAGCTTGTCCTTGTTCAGCATCGGATAGGTTTTGGCGAGGCGCTGCATGGCAGCGATCACGGATTCTTCATCCGGCCGCGGGATGTCCAACGGCGACTGGGGGACCTGTGCTTGCGGGGGTGAGGTTGCATGGCTCGAACGCGATTCAAGAAACTCGGCGAATTCAAGCAGCTTGTCGCGTTCTTCGTTGCTCAGGCGGCCGGCAATGGCCACGAGTTTGTCATTATAATTGGCCACAGCAGGACAGACTCAGGGCAGAACGTCCCGATGCGCCTCACAGTACTGGCGGGCAAACTCGAGCAACTCGTCCATCGCGCGCAAACGGAATTTCTGTTTCTGGTGCACAAACGAGAACGGCCGTTCCAGCACCGGCTCAAGGTTAACGGCAATCAGTGAACCAAGTTTGAGTTCCTTGCCGACCGTCGCGCGGGATACTACCGAGATACCCATGCCGGCTTCGACCGCACCCTTGACTGCCTCCGGGCTGCCAAGCTCCATGCTGACATCGAGGGCGAGGTCCTTGAGGCCGCTCTTCGCCAGATGCTCGGCGATTACTTCGCGTGTACCGGAACCTTCTTCACGGCAAATGTAGGGATAGTTCGCCAGATCAGTGACCGCGATACTGTCGCGCTCGGCCAGTTCATGGCCCGGCGGCACGATCACGACCAGCTGGTCCATGCGGCAGACTTCCACTGCAAGGTTCTTGTTGGCAACCGGGGCCTCGACCACGCCGAGGTCGATGATGTTGTTTTCCACCATCTGCACCACGCCCTCGGTGTTGGAGACCTTCAGGCGCACATTCACATCCGGGTACTTCTGTTTGAAGTCGCCGAGCAGTGCCGGCAGCATATACTCGGCAATCGTGGTACTCGCGCCGATAATCATCAGGCCGCTGATCTCGCCAGTCAGTTCTCGCACCGCGTTTTCCATCTCGGCATACAGGGCGAAAATCCGGTCTGCGTACTCGTACACGCGCCGCCCCGCTTCGGTCAGGCTGATGCGGTTATGCGTGCGATCAAACAGGCGTGTGTTGAAATACTCTTCGAGTTGGCGAACCTGGAACGTGACCGCCGGTTGGGTCATGTGCAGGGCTTCTGCCGCCTTGGTGAAACTCAAATGGCGAGCGACTGTGTGAAAAACCTGAAGTCTGCGATCGGCCATATCTACCCCGTAGTTGGTTAATGTCTTGTCACGGTACGCACTTTACTGCCCCTGAGGCTACGTACTGATTCAGCGAAAGTGCGGGATTATATGCCAATTAATGCAAATTATGACAGTCCGCATTTTAACAGGGTTCCTCCAGCACAGGCCTGCGGCCCGAAAACGGGCGCTGGGAGGCGGGGTCTGCTATAGTCTGGCGCGGAGTTTATACATGTCAGATCAGAAGCCAAATACCCCTATCTCGAAACGTTTTCGCGGTTTTCTGCCGGTCGTCGTCGACGTCGAAACCGGCGGTTTCAACGCCAACACGGATGCGCTGCTCGAAATTGCCGCCATAATCATCGAGCAGGATGAGAATGGCCGTTTCATCCCCGGCGAGACCTGGTCGGCGCATGTCGAGCCGTTTCCCGAGTCCAACATCGAGGAGGCAGCACTGAAATTCACCGGTATCGACCCGTGGCACCCGTTTCGCATGGCGCTGCCGGAACAGGATGCGCTCAGCTATGTATTCAAGCCCATCAACCAGGCCCTGAAGCAGACCAACTGCACACGCGCCATCCTGGTCGGGCATAATGCCTTTTTTGACCTCGGCTTTGTCAATGCGGCGATTCAGCGTACCGGCCTGAAAAGCCCGTTTCACCGCTTCAGCACCTTCGACACGGCGACACTGGCGGCACTCGCCTACGGTCAGACCGTACTGGCACGGGCCGCACAGGCCGCCGGGCTGGACTGGGATGACAACCAGGCCCACTCCGCGATTTATGATACCGAGCGCACTGCCGAACTGTTTTGCCGCATCGTCAACCAGTGGGACAACCTCAAACCGCCCGCACCGGCCTGAAACGGCAGACACTGTGTAACCCACATAAAAAAACGGCGACCTGTATTCGGGTCGCCGTTTTGTTGTTTATAGCATGCTGAGCAGATCAGGCGTCGCTCTGCGCTTCCTTGTCGTGATCCGCCATGGCGGCCTGCGTCATCTTCTGCAGTTCACCACTCTGGTACATTTCCAGGGTGATGTCATGACCACCAATCAGTTCACCGTTAATATAAACCTGCGGGAAGGTCGGCCAATTGGCAAAGCGCGGCAGGTTTTCAAAAATTTCCGGGTCTTCGAGCACGTTTACGTACGCAAACTCGACACCACAGCCCTGCAGTGCCTGTGCAGTACGGCTGGAGAAACCGCAAGACGGCATCTGCGGCGTGCCCTTCATATAAATCACGATCGGGTGGCTATCCACCTGCTGCTGAATTCTTTCCAGTACGTCCATTGCTCTACTACCTCGGGGTTGTCAGGCCAGTGTCGGATCAAATGGGGTCGACACGATAGCGTTTCAAGTCGATATCCTGCCCGGCAGTGTAACGGCTTGTTTGATGGGAAAAAAGACTGATTTTTTGCGTGGTCTTGGCCGCGAAGCAAGCCCCGTGTACGAGCTGGCAAGCCCCTGTGCAGGCAATTATTTGACAGAATTAACCGGATTTGAAAATAACTGCGCCACAGGCATTAATCCAGTCAATCTTGTAAATCCTGTCGAAGATCTTTTCTCTACAACCGGCTATCGACATTTGTTTGCAACCAGAATTCGAGCAGGGCCACATGCCACAACGTGCTGCCGAGGATCCGCGTCATGTAACGTTCCGGTGCAGCCAGTAACTGCTCGATATAGGCGCGCTGAAACAGACCGCGCTCGCGGCAGGCCTGCGAGTTCAGGATCTCGCGCATGAATTCATAAAACTCGCCGCGTACATATTTCAGCGCCGGCACCGGAAAATAGCCTTTCGGTCGATCGATCACCGCATCCGGCAACAGGCCACGCGAGATCACCTTGAGCGGATACTTGCCCTGCTCGCGCAACTTCAGTTCGGGTGGCATCTGCATGGCCAGTTCGACCAGTTCGTGATCGAGAAACGGTACACGTGCCTCGAGCCCCCAGGCCATGGTCATGTTATCGACACGCTTGACCGGGTCATCGACGATCAGCATCGTGGCATCCATGCGCAACACCTGGTCCATGAAGGTGTCAGCACCGTCGCGGTGTAACAGCTTGTCAATATGTCCGCCGGTGTAATCGAGACCGTGGTAACGCGGTTCGATAGCACCAAGCAACTCATCGTGGTCGCGATCGAAATAATGTTTGCGGAAACGTTCCAGGTACGGCCCCTGCTCGGCCGCCATGCGCTGGTACCAGAAATAACCGCCGAACACTTCGTCCGCGCCCTGCCCGCTCTGTACAACCTTGACCTCTTGCGAGACGCGTTCGGCGAGCAGGTAAAACGCCACTGCATCCTGGCCGACCATCGGTTCGGCCATGTGAGCAACGGCTTCGGGCAAACGTTTCAGAACATCCTCGTTTGGTACAAGAAACTTGTGATGTTGCGTGTTGTAACGCTCGACCACGAGATCGGAATATTCAAACTCGCTGCCCTTCTCCTCGGGCTGATCTTCAAAACCGACCGAGAAGGTATGCAGATCCTGCTGGCCGCTTTCCGCCAGCAAGGCGACAATCAAACTTGAATCGAGCCCGCCGGACAGCAATACGCCGACCGGCACATCGGCGGCCAGCCGTCGTCGCTCGACCGAACGCAACAGGGCTTCATGCGTGGCATCGATCCAGTCCTGGCTGCTCAGCGCCCTGTCCGGACGTTGCGCATTGAGTTGCCAGTAACGCTGCTTGCGGGTCTTGCCATCGGCCTCGATGACGAGGTAATGGCCGGGTTCGAGTTTACGCACCCCGGCAAGAATCGTACGTGGTGCCGGCACTACGGCGTGCAGTGTTAACTGGTGATGCAGCGCCACCGGGTCGATCGAACTATCGACCTCGCCGCCGGCCAGCAGTGCCTGCGGATTCGAGGCAAAACGCAGGCGTTTGCGATCCCGGCTGTAATACAGTGGTTTGATGCCCATGCGATCGCGCGCCATCAGCACGCGGCGCATATTCGGATCCCAGATCACAAATGCGAACATGCCGTGCAGGCGGGCGATGCCGCCTTCACCCCACTCGGCATAGACCTTGAGGATAACTTCTGAGTCACCATCGCTGCTGAAACTGTGACCGAGCCGGATGAGTTCACTGCGCAGTTCGCGGTAGTTGTAAATCGTACCGTTGAAGACCAGCACGCAACCCGTGTGTGGATCGCGCATCGGCTGGTTGGCGCGTGCTGACAAATCAATGATGGCGAGGCGGCGGTGACCGAACGCAACTGCGCCGTCGGAAAAGCTGTCGCCGAAATCCGGGCCGCGCGGTACCAGTACCCGCAGCATGCGATCGATCATCGCCTGCCCGGGTGTTGCGCCATCAAAACGCACTTCACCGCAAATACCACACATATAGGGAGGATCCGGAAGGTTGCCAAACAGGCAGAGATTATAACAGCACCGCCACAGCGGCGGCACTGCCCGGATAAAACAAACGGAATAAAGCTACTTGATGATCCTGAGCTTGCTACTCACGACCTGTTTTACGCCCTTGACACTGCGCGCCAGTGCCACGGCACGATCATACGCTGCCTGGCTATCGACATGACCGTACAGATAAACGACATTATTGTAGGTATCGACATTAATATCGCGCGCCTTGACCAGGTTGTCATTGACATACTTCGCATTGACCTTCGAAGTGATCACACCGTCCTCGGTGATCTGGCCAACACTGCGTTCGTCCTTTCCGACATAGTAGCCACCTACCGCCGCACCACCAACGACTGCCGCGGTACAACCACCCAGCAGCAATACACTCAACAAGATAACCGGGAAAAACACGTTACGGTTCATAGCCAGACTCCTCATGCAATAACAGGACAAAGTTTATACCGCTGATTGATTACTCTCTGTGAACCGGTTCACTGCGGGGCGCCCCAGCCACCACCACCCGGCGTCATGACTGTCAGGCGATCGCCTCGTTGCAGCGTGAGGCTGATCTTGCCCGGCAAGGCTACACCATTGCACTCATTGCGCCCCGCCTGACCGGCCTGGCCATTCGCCAGTCCCCACGGTGCATGGCGCCGACGCTCGGTCAGTAATGTAACACTGGCCGCCTGCAGGAATTCATATTCGCGCACGAGACCATCACCGCCGGCATGCACGCCCGCCCCGCCGGAACTCACGCGCAATGCATAACGCGTGATGCGTAACGGGTAATGCATCTCGAGCACTTCAACCGGCGTGTTCAGCGTGTTGGTCATATGGGTTTGCACCGCCGACCACCCCCCGCCACTGGCTCCGGCGCCCATGCCACCGCCAAGCGTCTCGTAATAATCCCAGCTTGCACCGTTATCACCACGGTATCCCATGGCCACATTGTTCATGCTGCCATGACTCGCGGCCGGGATCCGGCCAGGAATCGCCTGTGCCAACGCGCCCATGACCACGTCGACAACCCGTGTGCTCGTTTCCACGTTACCGGCGGCCACCGCGGCCGGGCGTTTCGCATTGAGCAGGCATCCCTCGGGCGCCTCGATATGAATACTGCGGAAACTGCCGGCACAGGCCGGGGTCTGTGCCGGCATCAGGCAACGGAAAACGTAATAGACACCGGCGACAGCCACCGACAACGGACAATTAATATTGCCTTGCACTTGCGGTGCAGTGCCGGTGAAATCAACATGGATAGTATGGCCGCTGACCTTGAGACGCACGCGTATCGGTAAATCCTCGTTGCCCTGGCCGTCATCATCCATGAAGTCTTCAAATCTGTAGTCGCCGTCGGGCAGATCGGCGAGTGCGTCACTGGCCAGACGCTCGGCATAATCATTCAGCTCCTGCAGGGACTCAAGATATTTTGCCACGCCCATCGCGGCGATCATGTCATACAGGCGTTGCACAGCGGCATGGTTGGCACTGATCTGTGCGGCAAAATCACCGCGCGCATGATCGGGATGCTGCGTCGCACTCGTCATGTGCGCCATCATGGCTTCATCGATCGCACCGCCGCGCACGAGTTTTGACGGCGGGATGATCATGCCCTCTTCCTCGAGACGTGACGATACGGGCATTGAACCGGGACTGCTCGCGCCAATGTCGGCGTGATGGGCACGGTTGGCGACAAAACCGAGTAATTGCTGGCCAATAAACAAGGGCGCGATCAGGGTCACATCAGGCAGATGCGTACCGCCGAAATACGGATCATTGAGCACGATCATGTCGCCACTATGCCAGTCGATCTTGCGCACGATATCGCGCATCGCATAGGCCATGCTGCCCAGGTGGACCGGGATATGCGCGGCCTGCGCGCACAGTTCGCCCTGCGCATCGAACACGGCACAGGAAAAATCGAGCCGGTCACGGATATTTGGCGAAAACGCGGCGCGTTGCAAAACAGCGCCCATTTCCTCGCACACGGCCTCAATCCGGCTGGCAAATAGGGTAAGATTGATGGCGTCCATACGCGGCGCAGTCTAGCAAAGGATATCAGGTGCTGTCGCTGTGGGGAGTTGCATTGCAATCTGGTGGCAGATCCATATAATACCCCAGTATCCTACTAAGTTATTGACAATAAAAGGGGAACACCCAAATGAACCCACTGAAATCCATCATTGGTACGATCATTTCCGGCATCATCCTGGCGATCGTGCTCATTTTCGCACTTGGTCGCAGCGGCACCATCAATCCATGGGAATTCTGGGTGTGGATCCATGTACTCGTTGGTATTACCTGGATTGGTCTGCTGTACTACTTCAACTTTGTACAGGTTCCGGGCATGGCCGGTGCCAAGGCTGACGGTACGGCAGCCGGTATCTCCAAGCATATTGCGCCGCGCGCCCTGCTGTGGTTCCGCTGGGCGGCGGTAGCAACCTGGATCACCGGTGCCCTGGCACTGGAAGCCATGCACCCGGGAGAAGGTTCCGGCTTTGTTGCTGCCTTCACCTTCCAGCAAGGCTACACCGTGATCGGCATGGGTGCCTGGCTGGGTACCATTATGCTGTTCAATGTCTGGGTACTGATCTGGCCGAACCAGAAGAAGGTTCTGGGCATGGTCGAAGCCTCGGATGAGCAAAAGGCCAAGGCAGCCGGCGTTGCCCTGCTCGCTTCGCGCACGAACACGCTGCTGTCGATCCCGATGATTCTCGGTATGACAGCCCATGCGCACGGCCTGCCGTTCTAAACAGGACTGCCTTGCAAAACCTGGCAAACCCGGCGCCCCGGCGCCGGGTTTTGCTTTTTTAAACCCACATGAAATGCTTGAATTCTCGACAGTTAGGGCTAGAATTCAGCCTTTGGTTTTGACGGCGGTTCCCGCACGGGGCTGCCTTTTTTGTTTTACGGATGGAACACCATGGCGGATACGCTTATGACAACCTACGCCCGGCAAGCAGTGAATTTCAGTCACGGTCAGGGCGCGGAGCTGATTGATACGCACGGCAAGGCCTACCTCGATGCCCTGTCCGGCATTGCCGTGTGCGGCCTCGGGCATGCCCATCCGGCTGTTACGCAAGCTGTATGTGACCAGGCCGGTAAACTCATTCACACCTCGAACCTGTATGGCATCGAGCTGCAGAGCCTGCTCGCCGACAAGCTCACGGCCGTATCGGGCATGGACCGCGTGTTCTTCGCCAACTCGGGGGCCGAAGCCAATGAAGCAGCGATCAAGCTCGCCCGTTTGTACGGCCACAACAAGGGCATAAAGCAACCGGCCATCATCGTCATGGAGGGCAGCTTCCATGGCCGCACCATGGCCACCCTGACCGCTACGGGTAATCGCAAGGTACAGGCCGGTTTCGAACCGCTCGTGCAGGGTTTCATCCGCGTACCGTATAACGACCTAGATGCCGTGCGTGCCGTGGCCGAGAACAGCAACGAAGTCGTGGCCATACTGGTTGAGCCATTACAGGGCGAAGGCGGCATCAACTTGCCGGCAGCCGATTACCTGAACGGCCTGCGCGAGATTTGTGATGCCAACAACTGGCTGCTCATGCTCGATGAAATCCAGACCGGCATTGGTCGCAGTGGCAAGTGGTTTGCACACCAACACAATGGTATCAAACCTGATGTCATGACCGTGGCCAAGGCACTCGGCAACGGCGTGCCCATCGGCGCCTGCGTGGCTGCCGGCGACGCCGCCGGGGTGCTAACGCCGGGTACACACGGTTCCACTTTTGGCGGCAACCCGCTGGCCTGTGCTGCGGCACTCGCCGTACTCAATACGATCGAGAATGAAAAACTCGTGGAGCGTGCCGCCACCCTTGGCCAGCACCTGTTCGATGGCTTCAAGGCCAGGCTGGCCGAGCAACCGATGGTGAAAGAGATTCGTGGCATGGGCCTGTTGATCGGTATCGAACTCAACGAGGCCTGCCCGGAACTCGTTGCCGCGGCCCTGGAAAAAGGCATGCTGATCAACGTCACTGCCAACACTGTGATCCGATTGTTGCCACCACTCATTCTGAGTGATGCACAGGCACAACAAGTCATCGACACGGTCAGTGATCTGATCAATGACTTTGCGGCCTGCAAGGCTGAAGATGTCGCCTGAGCACCGGGAGCATAAACAATGAGCATCAGACATTTTCTTAGCCTGCTCGATCTGAGTCCGGAAGAACTGGATGCGTTGATCGCCCGCGCGATAGAACTCAAGCGCATGCACAAGGACGGCACGATCTATGAACCGCTGAAAAACCGTGTCCTCGGCATGGTGTTCGAGAAATCCTCGACGCGCACACGCGTCTCGTTTGAGACCGGCATGGCGCATTTTGGCGGGCACGCGATCTTTTTATCGCCGCGAGACACACAACTCGGACGTGGCGAACCGGTAGAGGACAGTGCCCGTGTACTGTCGCGCATGGTCGATGCGATCATGCTGCGCACCTTCGCCCACGAAGTCGCCGAACTGTTTGCCGAGAACTCCAACGTCCCGGTGATCAATGCCCTGACTGACATGTTTCACCCCTGCCAGTTGCTTGCCGACATGCAGACCTATTTCGAGCATCGCGGTAGCATCCGCGGCAAGACCGTGTGCTGGATCGGTGATGGCAACAATATGTGCCATTCCTACATGAATGCGGCGAAACAATTCGGCTTTACCCTGCATGCGAGTTGCCCGGAAGGCTATGAACCGGATCAACGTGTGATTGATAACGTCGACCACTGCGTGAAACTGATCCGCGACCCGTTTGAAGCAGCCACCGGTGCTGACCTCGTGGTGACCGATGTCTGGGCCAGCATGGGACAGGAATCCGAACAGGCAGCGCGCGCCGGGGCTTTCAAGGAGTATGAAGTCAGCACCAGGATCATGGCCCAGGCCAACAGGGACGCCCTGTTCATGCACTGCCTGCCCGCACATCGTGGCGAGGAAGTCGCGGCCGAAGTCATCGACGGCCCACAGAGCGTGGTCTGGGATGAAGCGGAAAACCGCTTGCATGCGCAAAAGGCGCTGCTTGAATTCCTGCTGTGCAAATAACCGCCGCCACACAGGTCGCAAATTTCTCTATACTTGTTATAAACGCATAACAAGACAACCGGGACTATGAGCATCATCCTCGACGTTGATAACATCGAATGCCGTTACGAAGACCGCCGCGCCGTAAACGGCCTGTCGATGCAGGTCGAGGAAGGCGAGATGGTTTGCCTGCTCGGCCCAAGTGGCTGCGGCAAGACCACCGCCTTGCGTGCAATTGCCGGCTTCGAACCCGTCTTCAGTGGCGAGATCCGTCTGGCAGGCCAGGTCATCTCGAAGGCCGGTTACACGCTGGCGCCGCACAAACGCAAGCTGGGTATGGTGTTTCAGGACTATGCATTGTTCCCGCACCTGAATGTCTGTGCCAATATATGTTTTGGCCTGCGCGGCTTATCCAGGCTGGCAATGAAGAACATCGCCGAAAGTCATCTCGCCGTGGTCGGTCTCGAGGGCTACGGTGAGCGCTACCCGCACGAAT
>JASFME010000030.1:0-14560 GCA_050117725.1 Granulosicoccaceae bacterium
TCAAGCAATTGCGCGGCAGCGGCGCCGTGGCAAGGCAATCTTTCGGTTCGCTGCTCGGTGTCATCAATAGCACGGCCCGGCCGGTGCTCAAGGATGCCGTGCTCAAGCGCGTCGAAGAAGACCGGGCTAACAGCGTGCGTGTCTGGATCGAGGCTGTGGCCTTCGATGACCTGCTGCTGTGGCTCGGTGATTTGCAACGCGGCTACGGCATTACGGCCTCGAGCCTCTCGGCCGAACGACTCGGCAAGCCCGGACGTGTTAACGCCCGCCTGATCCTGCGGGCACCGCGTTAATGCGGCGAGTATTGACGGCCGTCTGCGCGGCCCTGTTGCTGTATCTCGTGTTACTGGGCAACCGTTTCCCGGCAGCCTGGCTGGCCGGGTATTACGCCGAGCGGTTACCCTTCCAGCTGCACGACGTGCACGGCAGCATCTGGTCCGGTACGGCCCGGCTCAGTTATGCCGGCGTACAGTTCGAGGCGGTGCACTGGCAACTGGCCTTCTGGCCGTTATTGCTCGGTGAGCAACACATCCGGTTACAGGTCAACGATCCGGGCTTGCGCCTGCAGGCCTGGTTGCAACATTCAAAAGAGCACAGCGAGCTTGTTATCGATGAGCTGTGGCTGGATATCGCTCGCCTGAACCGGCTGCATGTGTTGCCGGCGGGGCTGGAACTCGGTGGCGAGCTACAAGCCGATGAGTCTCTGCATGTCGTACTGGTGCCGGGCAGTTTCAGTGATGCCGCCGGCCAGCTTCGCTGGTCGCCTGCCTACTTGCTGGCCCCGCAAAGCTATCGCCATGACGGTTTTATTGCCGAACTGAAAGCGGATGACGGTCACCTGCTTCTGCTTGTGAGTGATCGCGGCGGTGAATTCAGTCTCGAGGCGATTGGCTGGCTGGATGTGCCGGGTAACTGGCAATACCGTTTGAGTATGCAGGCACGTGAGCATGCCTCGGAGACGGTGCGGCAGGCGATTCGCCAGCTCGGCAGGCCCGACGCCGAGGGCCGGTTTAGCCTTCAGGGATCAGGCAGGTTATGAAGCAGTGTCGCTGAAACGCGCCAGCACTTCATGCAGGCGCTCGGGCGTTACCGGTTTGCTCAGGAATTCATTCATGCCTGCTTCCAGGCAGGCAAGCCGATCATCTTCGCTGATATTGGCCGTCAGGGCGATAATGGGGATGCGCTGTTCGGCATCTTCCTGTTGTCGCCAACGGCGCGTGGCCTCAATGCCATCGAGGTTCGGCATGTGCATGTCCATGAACACGATATCGTATTCATGGTTTTGTAATTGCTGCAGCGCCAGTTGCCCGTCCGGTACGACATCAATATGGTGGCCGGCCTGCCCGAGTTGCTGGGTGATAAACAGGGCATTAATGTCGCTGTCTTCAGCCAGCAGCACACGCAGTGCCGCCTTTTCCTCGATATTTGATACCTGTTCATCGGCTACGCCGGGAACCGGCGTCGATACAGAGGCACGTGCCAGCGGCAACTCGATCCAGAAGGTGCTGCCGTCACCGGGATGGCTCTCGGCGCCAATATAGCCATGCATGAGCCGGGTCAGTTCCTTGGCGATCGTCGTGCCCAGTCCGGTACCACCGTAACGGCGCGTGGTTGATGAATCGGCCTGGGTGAAGCCCTCGAAGATCAGATCGAGTTTTTCCGGTTCAATGCCGATACCGGTATCCCTGATCTCGATGCGCAACATGCCGGGATGATTGACGGCGGGCAGGGCGTGTATGTCGACCTTGCCGTGGTCGGTAAACTTGATGGCGTTGCCGGCCAGGTTGAGAATGACCTGGCACAGGCGATAGGAATCACCATGGAAATGGTTACCGAGCTGTGGTGCGATCTGGTAATCAAAACCGATACGTTTTTGTTTGGCGATCGGCCCGAGCATGGTGCTGACATCCTGCATGACCTCTTCGAGCTGGAAGTCATGCATATCGAGCGTGATCTTGTTGGCCTCGATCTTGGAAAAATCCAGGATGTCATTGATCAGCATGTGCAGGCGGTTGGCGGAGACGGACAGGCCGTCGACATAGATCTGCTGTTCGTTGTCCAGCGGGGTGGTCTTGAGCAGGCTGATCATGCCGATGGCGCCGCTCATCGGTGTACGGATCTCGTGACTCATGGTGGCGAGAAACCGGCTCTTGGCCTGGTTGGCGCGGTCGGCGTCCTCGCGGGCGCGCTGGATGGTTTTCAGCATGGCATCGAGGTACAGGGGCAGGACGATAAGCGCAATCAGCTTGAAGGTGCTCTCCAGCGCGTGGCTGGAAAAGTCTGCATCGAGTGCACACACCAGGCCGTAGGAAAGCGCACTGAGTCCTGACGCGGCAAACAGGTATGAGCGGCCAAAGCGGCCGCCCTGGCTGATAAAGATCAGGATATACAGCAGGTAGAACGGGCTGTCGGATTTACCCACCAGCAAACTGGAAACCGTGACATAAGTGATGTCGATGGCGGTCACGATGTAACGACGCGGGATATTGCCGGGCCATTTCAGGATCAGGGCAAACACGATCAGCGCATAGATCATGTACGTGAACAGCAGGATGAAAAAGCCGGTGGTGGTGATGTCGAAGATATCCAGCCAGGTACCAAACGCCAGGTAGAGGCTGACGAAGACACCGATAGCGATACGTACGATGCCGGACTTGTACTCCTGATCGGCGCGGATTCCTTCGGGTATCCGTGTTTTTATACTGCCCAGGATCGACATGCTTGTTTTGGCCGCTGTGTTATCCCCCAACCGGCATAATATCATCAAAGGTTTCTATTGCAGCAAATTCCCCGACATCTTTAGGCGGACTTTTCGTGTCAGGTCGGTGCACAGCGAGCAGGTATTTGATGCCGTATTCATGTGCCGAGCGGAGCACCGGCAGGCTGTCATCAACGAGCAGGGTGCTGGCCGGTTCATAGCTGAGTTTTTCCTGCAGGCGAGTCCAGAATTCGGGTGCCTCCTTGGGCATGCCAAAATCATGCGCACAGACAATCGCATCAAAATGGCCACCAAGCCGGGTACGTTCCATTTTCAGCTCCAGGCTTTTCATGTGTGCATTGGTCACCAGCGCCATGAACTTGTTATTGCGCCGTACCTCGTCGAGAAAATCGATGACATGCGGATGGATACTGATCAGGTGGTCAACCTCGTATTTCAGTTCGGCGATGTCCATGCCGAGTTGCCGTGACCAGTAATCCAGGCAATACCAGTTCATGGTGCCTTCGACACGTTGAAAGCGTGGGTACAGTTGCCGCTTGGCGTCATGCACATCAAGTGCGTGTTTTTCAGCATAGCGCAGCGGCACATGCTCCAGCCAGAAGTGGGTATCAAAGTGCAGGTCGAGCAGTGTGCCATCCATATCGAGGAGGACGGTGTCTATGTGTTGCCAGTCAAGCATGATTTCGCAGTGTGGGTCGGTGTCGGGATCTGGCATCGCCCTGTTGGCAGTGCCTGTTATCGTCTATAGTGAATAGTAACAGTTACCGGCATCCTGGTGCAGGAGGTGGCTATGAACATACATGGTATGGGGTTATTGGGGTGTGTGCTGTCGTTGTTATTTGCCGTGTCGGCAGCGGCTGAACCCCTGACAGCCGAGCAGCAGGAAGAGTGGCTGTTCGATGACTCGGATTCGCTGATTGACGAGGTAAATGAGGGCGAACTGGTTTTCCTTGAAAATCCGCCTGCCAGGGTCGTGCATCACCACGCCAACCGCGTCGTGATTACCCAGGAAAGTATCGATGAGGGCTGGGTGCGGCTTAACCAGTGTCACAGTAATCTCGACAAGGTCAGTCGGGCGCAAATCGTGTTTCGCCCGGACCGCGTGCGCAAGCTCAAGGTCAGCCGCGTGGCGAATATTGCCAGCGCACGGGTCGAGGGGGCCACGGTGCAACTGCACGATATCTCGGATAATGCGCAGTTATGTATCGACGCGGAAACCCGCGTGTTTGTCTATAACGGCGACGGGACATTCAGCCTGCGTAGCGGGCCGTATATGCGCCGCTTCCTCGACGGCTTCTACCCGATGCGGGTATCGATGAAAGTCACGCTGGCAACCGACAAACTGCGGTTTGCCGATATCAGCCCGGCCGCGCAAAAGGGGTTTGCGGTCGAACGGCAAAACGGGGCCATTCACTACGACGCCTGGTTCGAGGGCCGCCTGAACACGGAAATCCGCTTCTATAGCCAGGGTGCGCTATCGCGCGCCGATGAGGAGCGTGCCCGTGCTATGATTGCAGATCTGGAACAGCGCAAGCTTTCACAATAGATCATGGCAATCATTGGCAGTCGGTGCGTGCATGCGGAAAAAACCTGAGGTCTTGCAAACCGAGACTATTGCACGTACCCGTATCTTCAGTATCGAACAGCGGCAATTGCGTTTTTCCAATGGTCGCACGGTCAGCTATGAGCGTGTCACGGGCTCACTGAACGGCTCTGTGCTGATCATCCCGGTTCTCAATGACGACACGGTACTGCTTGTCCGTGAATATGCCGCAGGTGTACACCGCTACGAGCTTGGCCTGCCAAAAGGCCGGCTTGAAGAAGGCGAGCCGGCGCTCGGGGCGGCCAACCGTGAGATCATGGAGGAAGTCGGGTATGCTGCCAACAGGCTGGAACTGTTGCGGACCATGACACTGGCACCCGGTTATCTTGGCTCGCGCACGCATATTGTGCTGGCGCGCGATCTGTACCCGGCAAAACGTGATGGTGATGAACCCGAAGAAGTCGAAGTGGTGCCCTGGCCACTGGCGCGGTTGGATGAGTTACTGGCCAGCAATGAACTGACCGAGGCACGCACGATTGCCGCGCTGTACCTGTTACGCGACCGTTTGCATAACGAACAATGAGTATGGCTTTATGTCGCTGGATTATTGTGCACTGTTAAAAGGCGTTATCCCGATTGCCCGCCAGGCCGGCGAGGCCATCCTCGCCATCTACGAAACGGACTACGCCATCGAGCACAAGGATGATAAAACCCCGTTGACCGAGGCCGATATGGCGGCCCACCATATCATCGATGACGGGCTTGCCCTGCTTACCCCGGATATACCGATTCTTTCTGAAGAATCAGCAAAGATCCCCTTCAGCGAACGCCGGCATTGGCATACCTACTGGCTGGTTGACCCGCTCGACGGTACGCGGGAATTCATCAAGCGCAATGGCGAGTTCACCGTGAATATCGCCTTGATTGAAAATGGCGAGGCCGTGGTCGGCATGGTCTATGTGCCGGTCAGTGGTGTCAGTTATTTTGCCTGCCGCACGCATGGCGCGTGGAAACAGGAGAAAGGCGGTAAACCGCAACCGATCATGGTCAGGCCTTTGCCCGACAGCGGCCCGCTCGTGATTGCCGGCAGTCGCTCGCATAGTGGTGAATCCCTGAATCGTTTTCTCGCGAACATCGGCGACTACGAAATCATCAGCATGGGCAGCTCGCTGAAGTCCTGCCTGGTTGCCGAGGGCAAGGCGGATTTGTACGCGCGCCTTGGCCCGACCTCGGAATGGGATACCGCGGCGGCGCAGTGCGTGGTGGAAGAGGCGGGGGGCGTGGTGACTGACACCACTATGCATCGCCTTTACTACAATACGAAGGATGATCTGCTCAATCCGTATTTCTTCGTTTCCGGCGACCCGGACAAGGACTGGTCCCAATACCTGGATTAGTCAGCTGGATTAATCGTAGCCGCAGTCGCGGTCGTCATAGACGGCCATGATGGTTTTCAGTTCACCCAGTACAGCAGCGCATTCTTCGGCGTCCAGGTCACGGGTTGCGTGCACGGGCAGCCCGGTTTCAAGGCTGAATATGGTCGCGCGCACCGCGTCACAGCCATTCTGGCAGAGTGCTTCGACACAACGATTGACCTTGTCAGAATCCATAGTGAACAGAAAGCGGGAAAAGTGGTGGCCAGGGACGGAATCGAACCGCCGACACGGGGATTTTCAATCCCCTGCTCTACCAACTGAGCTACCTGGCCGTATTTTCGCAGGCTCCCGGTATCTCGGGAGCGCGCTATTAAAGCGGCTGCGCCCCCATGAGTCAAGCCGGATCAGGGTATAGCCCTGCATAATCCGCTGTTGAACGGGGTTGCGGCTTGTATCGCGCTGCTCTAGGGTGCGCGTTACAGCTTTGCTAAAAGGATATCCATGACCTCAGCGGCCCAAACAACAGGCTACCGGCTCATCGAGACGCGCCTGCAGGAAAAACTTGCCGATGGCACGACGCGGTGCAATCTGTGCCTGTGGCGTTGCCGCATCAAGCACGGCCAGCGCGGTTTTTGCCAGGCGCATGTGAACCGTCACGGCACGTTGTACAACCTGTCCTGGGGGATCCTGTCCGCCATCGAGGTGGGGCCGATCGAGGACAAACCGGTGCGGCATTACCGGCCCGGCACGAATGTCATGTCGATTGGCAGCTATGGCTGCAATTTCCGCTGTGGCGGTTGTCATAACCTGGAGATTTCCTGGGGTGTGTCGGCGCTCGATGACCTGGCGCGCGGCGCCTCGACCGCGGCCTGGGTCGAGCCGCAGGAGATTATCAGTACGGCGCTGCGCCATGGTGTGCAGGGCATAGCTTTTACCTACTCGGAGCCGGCGGTGTGGCTCGAATATGTACTCGATGTCTCGAGGCTGGCCCATGAGGCCGGCCTGTACACCGTATATGTGTCGAACAGTTTTGTTACCGACGAGGCGCTTGAGCTCATGGCGCCGCATGTCGATGTGCTGTGCTCGGATATCAAGAGCCTGCGCGATGATTTCTATCACGCCATCTGCCCGACGGCGAAGGTCGAGCAGGTGCTCGGCTCGATTGAAACCGCGCAGCGCCTGGGTATCCACGTCGAGACGCGCACCAATGTGATCCCGGGCTATAACGATGACCCGCAGGAACTGCGTCGCATCGCGCAGTGGATTAAACAACACCTCGGTGCTGACAGCCCCTGGCATATCACGAAATTTTTCCCGGCCTACAAGCTGCAGGATGTGCCGATGACGCCGAGTCAGGCCCTGTGGGCCGCGCATGATGCAGCCCGTGAAGTCGGACTCGAACATGTGTATGTCTACGATGATAAGGGCTGTGACTGTGCCCAGGAAAACCTGCCCGTTGCCGAGTGGCTGGCGCGTGACCCGCAGGAGCTGTATGCCGTGAAAAAATGCGCGGCAAGTTGTTGCGGTGATGAAGGGATTGTCTTGAAGAAATATGAAGAATAGTTCTCAGTTTGCAGCAGGCAGTGGGCAGTAATTTAACAATGGGGCTGGAGGCTTATGACTGCAAACTGCCGACTGATAACTATCAAGTAATCCTGTCTTAAAGACTTTACTCGCCCGGTGGCGTGAAGGCCTCCGGCGTATCGGCACCTTCACCGAAGAAGAATTTTTCCATCTGCTCTTCCAGAAATTCGCGGCCCTTCGGGTCGATCACGTTGATACGGTATTCATTGATAAGAATGGTCTGCTGCCCCATCCATTGTTGCCAGGCTTCCCTGGAGACGTTTTCATAAATGCGTTGGCCGAGTTCACCGGGATAGGGTGGACGATCCAGACCTTCCGCTTCTTTACCAAGTTTTACGCAGTGCACCATGCGGGTCATGGTTGGTCTCCTTGATTGTTTACCTGGAGTGATTCGAGCAGTCGTTTCACCGGTGCCGCCAGGCCGCGGGCATCGGGTCGGGAGGTGTTATACCAGACCGTATTGCCGGATTCCATGACAGTATCTGTAAGGGTATTTCGCACAGTGATCTCAAGTGGTGTGATATCGAGATGAAAATGACTGAAGGTGTGGCGAATCGCCGGCCAGCGCCTGGGCCTGTCAATGTCCAGCTGTAACGTGTCACGACACCATTGCCGCATACTACGCGTATCCGTAGCGGGATCGGTTTCCGGGAAACTCCATAGCCCGCCCCAGATGCCGCTTGGCGGACGTTGTTGCAGCAAGACCCTGTCGCCGTCACGCAGCATGAGCATCGCGGTTTCGCGTACCGGCAGCACCTTTTTCGGTTTTTTGCCGGGGAAGTCGGCCGTGCGTTGTTGTGCGTGGGCAAGACAGGCTGATTGTACCGGACACTGCCCGCAAGCCGGTTTGCTGCGCGTGCACAGTGTCGCCCCCAGATCCATGATCGCCTGTGTGTACTGTGCCGTGCATTGTGCAGGCGTGTATGCCTCGGCGAGTTGCCACAGCTGTTGTTCGATATTACGTTTGCCGGGCCAGCCTGCTATCGCGTGAACGCGAGTGAGCACACGCTTGACGTTGCCGTCGAGGATCGGCTGGCACTGGTCACAGGCCAGCGACAGGATCGCCCCGGCAGTGGAACGGCCGATGCCGGGTAGCGCCATGACCTCGTCGAGTGTCACGGGAAAAACCCCTCCATGTTTTACAACAATCTGTTTGGCTGCCCTGTGCAGGTTGCGGGCGCGGGCGTAATAGCCAAGCCCGGTCCACAGGTGCAACACCTCATCGATAGCGGCATCGGCGAGTGCCTCGATCGTTGGCATGCGCTGCATGAAGCGTTCGAAGTAGGGGACCACCGTATTGACCTGGGTCTGCTGCAGCATGATCTCCGAGATCCACACCCGGTACGGTGTCCGATCAATCTGCCAGGGCAGGTCATGCCGGCCGTGTGCGCCATGCCAGCGCAGGACAGCGTTACTGAACTGTTTTGGTGTCATGTTGCCTGGCGAGGCGCTCCAGCGTTTCGACTGTCCCGATCGCCTCGTCGTGAAGTTTGTTTTTGATCAGCGGTGGCCCGATAAGGGGCGGCACCCAGAAGGAAGGTTTTAAATCAGAACTAAAGGTAACGCGGGTCTTGCCATTCTCAGGCCGGATCGACCAGCGCGCATGCGCATAATCAAAGTCGCTTTGTTCGGGGACGACCGTGGCGACAATAATATTGTTGGCGAGCTGTTCGACGTCCTGCACCTGTCTGATGGTCTTGCAAAAAAACATGACGCACGCCTTCGTCACTACCCGCACCCGGTGCGTGCGTTCGTCGAGTGAATACACGATTTCACTGGATTTGATACTGTCGTTCAGACGGCCGAGGTTGTTGAAATCGGTTAACAGTTTGTGCACCCGATCAGGATCGGCATCAATCAGCATATCGAGTTCGACAAAATAGCGTTTATCTGCGTGTTTTACACTGGCAGTGACAATCTCGCTGGCCACCACAGGCTGTGCCAGCAGGCAAAGGCAAAAGGCAAAAACAACACGCATGCTTGTTACTTGAACAGACCCTTGAAAATTTCCTTCACGGCCTCTTCCTTGCTTGGCTTGCTTTCCTGCTCGGGGGTCGCTGCGGGTTGTTGCGATGCCGGTTGCTTGTCAGTACCCAGCAGTTTTTCAAACAGTTTTTCTTTGGCTTTTTGTTTTACCTTTTCGGTCAACAGCCGTTCGAGGTCGACATTGTAGGACAGGTTTGCAAGCGGGCCCTGGATAATGACCGGTATGGTCAGGCGCTTCAGATCATCGAACTCTTCTGAATTCGGCCCTTCGAAGGATTTGATGACATTTGTAGCGAGGCGGTATTTCATGGTCTCGTTGACCAGGTCGATATCACCCTCACCATTAATGCGCAGGTTATCGGTATGAATCGCCAGATCACGGTTTATCAGTACGCCGTTGCTGACACGTGCGGTGGCCTGCAATGAAGAGAAGATGGTGTCCTTCACGCCCTGATCGCCTGGCGGTATGCGACCCTTGGTGGTGGCATAGGCTGCCCGGATCAGGTGGTCGATGTTGACGCCCTTGATAAGGCCGTCGCCGAGATTGAAAGCGATGTTGCCATTCAGGTTGCGACGCAGTTCGGCATCCGTGTTGCCCCGTGTGGTCAGGCGGGCGTTGAGGTTACCCTTGCCGTGCAGGGCATCATAATCCGTGCTCGCCTTGATCAGGGGTGCGACCTGCACGCCCTGCATGCGCTCGTTGACCGCAATCACCGGTTCGCGACCACGCACATCGATGTGAATATCACCGTCGTAAGTCCCCTCGGAGAGTTTGGCGGTCATCGGCGCGAGCCGGATATCACCGCTTTTCGCCCTGGTCTGCAGCTGGATGTCGGTGACATCAATTTTGGCGATGCGCAGTGTGTCGATGCGTGCCTTGCCGGCCAGGTCCAGGTTGCGCAACAGTTCGACAGGCAATAGCGGTGCCGCGGCACTTGCCGCCGTGGCCGGCGTAGCGGCCTGCGCGGATGTTTCTGCAGCTGGACCACGGTAGCGATCCAGATCGATTTGATCGACATCCAGGTCAAAGCGGCTGCTTGGCCGCGCGAAATTTGTTACCGAGGCGCTGCCGGTCAGTGTCGTGTCATCAAGTCTTGCCGTGAGCTTGCCCAGGTTCAGGCTGCTCGGTGTGCCGCTGATGCTCGCTTGCAGCGAGGCCTTGCCCAGCACGGCAGGATCAGCAGTCTTTGGTACCTCGATATCCATGAGTGCCATCAGGGTGCGCGGTGAGAACTCGCCGAGTTTCAGGTTGCCGGTGTACTCGGGGGTGTGGCGGAGCTTGCTCACATTCAGTTCGCCGCTGGCTACCAGGCTGTAGGCCGACATTTCGAGGTTCTTCAACCCCAGGGTTTGTTCGATCAGGTTGGCTGCGGCATCTGCACTCATGGCGGCGTCGAGCTTGCCGCCGGGGAACTCCTTGCCCTGCAAGGCGACTTTAAGCTTCAGTTTCTCGGCTATATATTGGCCGGCAAACGGGTTCATGAGCAGCGTGGTCTTCAGCTCGAGGTTACCGTCGAGCTGCGGTTTGTTGCCGGACACGTGGGTACTCAGGGAGAGGGGCATCGGAGAACCCAGTTCCAGTGCGCCCGTGGCCAGGTTCAGTTCGGTCAGGCTGAGTTTTTGCCCGGCCTGGCGGTCATCCCAGTGCAGCGTGGCGTTCTTGATATCCACACCACCGATCGCGAGTGCAGCTATCTGCTCGCCGTCAGTGGCCGGCGCTTCGGCTTCGCCAGCCGGTTTGCCACCGAGATCCGACCAGTTGTCGCGGCCATCGGCGAGCCGGGTCAGGTTCAACTCCAACCCCTTCAGTGTGACCGTATCCATTTCAACATTGCCACGGAACAGCGGCAGCAGCTTGACGCGGAGATGCGCGGCATCGACATGCGCAAAATCCTGTTTCTCGAAGCCCCTGGCATTGCCCAGCGTCAGCGCACCGGTTTCCACGCCGAGCCACGGGAACAGGCTCAGGGACAGGTCACCCTCGATCTGCAGGCTGCGGCCGCTAGTAGTTTCGACCTGGTCCTCAAGCTGACCCTTGAAGTCATTCGGGTCAAAAAAGACGAGCAGGGCGACGGCCGCGGCAACGAACAGCGTGATGAGCAGACCGATGACAATAACGAGTGTGCGGATCAGTTTTTTCATAATGGTCACTTTTCGCCGTGAGTGTGATGTGTACCAGTCTAGCAGCTCGTCCTGCTCGTGCAGGCAGATGGAGCGGGTGATGGGAATCGAACCCACGTTTGAAGCTTGGGAAGCTCCAGTTCTACCATTGAACTACACCCGCGTGCGTATGATTATACTCAACGATTCCCATCACCTGTGATGGGATTACTCCGTACATCCCTGTACTCCGCCCTGCGGGCCAGCGTCACTCGCTTCCCAGTGAGTTCCGCTGTTCCAATTTGCTCCCGGCAAATTGGTCGAACCCACGTTTGAAGCTTGGGAAGCTCCAGTTCTACCATTGAACTACACCCGCATTAACACGTTGTTAACCTGAACTTGCTCAACGATACATCTGTTTTATCATCGCCGCATAGGCCTGCATGACCTTCGGTCGTTTTACTTTAAGCGTCGGGGTGAGCAGGCCATTGTCAACTGTCCAGGGTTCCAGGGTCAGGGTTACGCAGCGAATCTTCGCATAGCCGGGAAAGTCTGTCAGGAGTTTGCGGATACGCGCCAGCACATTTTTATGTATCCTGGGGTCGTTCAGGTTATCGCTGTTATAGGGATCAAGCATGAACTTGTTGGCAAGGCTGATCCATTCCTCATTGTTCAGCACTATTATGGCGCTCAGGTAGGGTTCGCCTTCGCCGAGCACAATGACTTGTTCGAATAGCGGGTCAACGCTGATAGCCAGTTCCATATCGGCCGGCGGCACCTTCTCGCCATTCGATAACACGAGGATGTCCTTGAGGCGCCCGGTGATATAAATATGGTTGTTCTCGATGCGCGCCTGGTCACCCGTATGCAGCCAGCCATCGGCGTCAATCATGCTGGCGGTAGCTGCATGGTTGTTCCAGTAGCCGAGCATGATACCGGGCGACTTCACCAGCAGTTCATTATTGTCACCGATTTTCACCTCGATGCCACGCAGGCAGACCCCGACGCTGGCCGGATCATTGTCGTCGACCGGGTTGCCGCAGATCACCGGGCTGGTCTCGGTCAGGCCATAGCCCTGGCAAATCGTCAGGCCCAGACCGATCAGGGTGCGCGCCACCTTGTCGGGCAGAGCTGCACCGCCACTGACACACAGGCGCAGCTGGCCGCCCATAAGGTTGCGAATCTTGCTGGCCACGAGCCGATCACACAGCGGCCATAACAGGGCCGCATACAGGCCGCGCAGCCAGCCGGCGCGGTGTTGCTGTCTTTCAAACCGTGCCCAGCCGGCACTGACAGTCAGGTCGAACAGGGCGCGGGCCAGAAACGACTTCTTGCCCAGCTGTTGTTCGATGCGGGCGTAGAAGCGTTCGAAGATGCGCGGTACGGCAATCAGTACTGTGGGTTTGAGCTGTTTCAGGTCGTCGGCGAGTTGGCTGATGGAGCGCGCATAGGCAATGCTCGCGCCGCCCATCATCGGCACGTAATAGCCGACGGTGCGCTCGAAGGTATGCGAGAGCGGCAGGAATGACAGGAACAGATCAGTCTGGAAAATATCGTAGTTGACCAGTGCGGCATGCGCGATTGACAGGATGTTGCGATGACTGAGCATGACGCCCTTGGGGCGCCCGGTCGTGCCAGAGGTATAGACGATCGTGGCCAGTGAACCGGGATCGGCATCGTGCCGTGGCGGCAGCGTGGCGCTGGCCGGCAGCCAGTCCGTGCTGCATAGCGTGTTGCCATCAGTGTCGCAGCTTTTATTTTCTGCCGGGACAAGCACAACGTGATGCAGTGATTCGACCTTGCTGCAGGCCGGGGCAACGCGGCGCCACAGGTTGTCGTTGACTATGAGCAGGCGGGTCGCCGAATCTTGCAGGATGTAGGCGATGTTGTCCGGGCGGTCATCGCAGTACAGCGGCACGACCACGAGACCAAGATTAAGCGCGGCCTGTTCGGCAAACACCCACTCGCAGCTGTTACGCACAAGCAGGGCAACGCGGTCACCGCCCGCCAGGCCGAGCTCTGCCATGGCGGCCCGCCAGCGGCCAATTTCGTGCACAGCCTCTGACCAGCTGGTTTTCAGCCATTTCTTGCGGGTTTTGTCGAACTGGATGTAGGCCACATCATCCGGGTTGCGACGCGCGCGCTCGAGCATCAGGCCATCGAGTGTGCCTGCGGCCTCGGCGGTAATAATGTCTTCCGTCCCGTGCATGGACGTCCCCATTGCTGGCTAAGCAGTTGTTTTTATTGGGCCTGTTGCCAATGCCATTGACCACTATGGTGACGAGTCAGTAGGCTATAGGGATGCATATTATCCTGAATGGCAAGCCACGGGAAATTCCCGACGGCTGTACGGTCGATAAACTGGTCAACGACGAGTTGCATCTGGCCGGTTGCCGCCTGGCCATGGAGCTGAACCTCGAGATACTGCCGCGCAGTGAATTTGCCAGCCGGACGCTGGCCGAGGGTGATCGCGTGGAAATCGTGCATGCCATCGGCGGCGGCTGATGGCTCACTGTATACTCCGTATCCTGTATACCCGAAAACCACTAGTCCGAAGTTAACTGGAACCCTGATATGACCGGAATATCTGCAGGCAGTGAATACGCTGCCGCTGCTGTCGCAAATGACCCGCTGCTGATCGCCGGCGTCGAATATCGCTCACGCCTGCTCGTTGGCTCGGGCAAGTACAAGGATCTCGAGCAGACCCGGCTGGCGACCGAGGCCAGTGGTGCCGAGATCATTACCGTGGCGATCCGTCGTACCAATATCGGTCAGAACCCGGACGAGCCGAACCTGCTCGACGTCGTGCCACCGGACAAGTACACCATCCTGCCGAACACGGCCGGTTGCTATACCGCCGGGGATGCGGTGCGTACCTGTCGCCTGGCGCGTGAACTGCTTGATGGCCATTCGCTGGTCAAGCTCGAAGTGCTGGGTGATGAAAAGACCCTGTTCCCGGACATCATGCAGACCCTCGAGGCCGCCGAAACCCTGGTCAAGGATGGCTTCGACGTCATGGTGTATACGAACGATGACCCGATTATTGCCAAACGCCTCGAAGAAACAGGTTGTGTGGCGGTCATGCCGCTCGCGGCACCGATTGGCTCGGGTCTGGGTATCCGTAACCCGTACAACATCCTCAGCATCGTCGAAAACGCGAGCGTACCGATCCTCGTTGATGCCGGTGTGGGTACTGCCTCGGATGCGGCGGTGGCGATGGAACTGGGTTGTGACGGTGTGCTCATGAACACG
>JASFME010000031.1:0-14322 GCA_050117725.1 Granulosicoccaceae bacterium
TTTGCAGAGTCGATGCTACAGGTAGCAAAAGAGCGTTATGAACTGGCGATTTCAGTGGATGAATTAATGACTGCCTGAGGTGTGTAGTGGCACCCTGGTCTATTTTTCATCCTCGTCATCGGTTTCTGCACCGGGGTCATAGCCGTAGTCAAAGGTGAGTTCCTCATGCTTCTTGATGCTGCGTATGGTGTATAGCTCGAAGCCGTCAAATTCGCAATTCGGCTTGCTGGAGTGGTTCAGGTAACGTAACTGGTTCTGGCCATCGCGGCCTATCCACTTGTCTTTTTCGTCTTCCACCCACAGGACATGCATTCCGTTATCTTTAACCAGGGGGCCCAGGTATTCACCCAGGTAGGTGTTTTTCTTGATATTGGTTTTGGCGAACAGGCCTTTGCCATGGATATGGGATTCACCAACGAAGGTTTTCTTGTAAGGCATAAGTTTGTCTACAGGCTTAGAGGGAACAGTATTCAGTGTGTTGAAGCATGAATGCGGCCATATTATCCGAAGCCCCGAGGTGGGGTGCAAGTTCTATTTTTATATCGGGGTGCTTTTCACTGACAGGGTTGATCTCTGCGGGAATGTCAGTAACCACATGTCTGCCTGCAGCAAGAAAATAGGGCAGTACCGTGATCTGTGTGGCGCCGTTGTCGATACATTGCTCCAGGCCTGCCGGTATGAGTGGTTCGGCCAACTCAAGAAAGGCGCATCGCACATCGTCATAGGGACACTCCGGACTGTCCTTGATGCGTGCTGCCAGGGCCCTGACTTCATCGTTGGAGGTCGCGCGACGGCTGCCGTGCGCGATAATGAGTAAATATTTCATTGTCTGATCATGTCGTACATCCCTGTACGACACAATACAGTTCGAGGACTGCCTGTTCAATGTATCGACAGGGCCTAGTCGTAATCCTCGTTCAGCGCGCGGAGAAAACTGGCAAGTTGTTGCTGCGCCTGGGCATCAATATCGATATCCGCCATTTCGGCGGGTGCATTGCGCAGTTTGCCGTCCCTGGCCAGGCTGCTGCTGCTGACATAATGGCCGAGCACCTGTTCCAGGCTGGTCGCCGCTCCATTATGGAAGTAGGGGGCGGAGTGGCCGCTATCGCGAATTCCCGGGGTCTTGAAGGCGGCTATCGCGATGTTCAGGGTTTCATCGATATCGCATTGTGACTGACCGCAAAGCAGTTTCGACAGTTTGGCCTGTGGTTCCGGCATGTCCGGGTTGGCATACACATTCCAGACACCGAGATCGGTGCGTTGTGGATCGTGTTTCACCGGAACAGCGCGGAACGCACTCCTGGCCTGTGGATGCGGTACGCTCTCGGGCAGGTACTGATCAGGCCGGGCGAGGCGTGTGGCCTGATTCGGGATGGCCAGCTTCATGAAACTGCCCAAGCCATGCACGCCATCATATTCCTCCTGGCTGACACCGGTATTATGGAAACGGGAGTCACTGAAGTGCGGCGCACTGTGGCAGGCGATACAGTTACCGCTCTTGCCTGTTGCGGCAGCACGTGTCTTTTCGCCAAAGAATACCTTCATGCCGGCGAGTTCCTCCGTGGCAAAACGGAATGCCTGGTCATGCGAGGCAAATGCTCTCTCCTTGTCGTCGATAAACACCGGTTTTTCCAGCCGCTTGACGGCCTCGAGCAGGCGACGACTGTAGGCAAGATCGGATTCGCCCGCCGCCGGCTTGCGAGGCAGGTTGTTTGCCGCAAGAAACGCATCATACGGGCTGCCGTCATAACGGCCCTGTTCATCACGGCTTAAACCGAGATCGCGCACGTACGCGGAAACCAGCCGGGCCAGGGCATCGAGGATCTGCCGGTCCGAGGCCTTGTCGATATCGAGGCGATACTCTTCGGGCAGCTTGCCGTCCTTGCCGGACAGCAGTTTGCGGTAGCTGCCACCGAATTCCTGGCCGAGTTCGTCCTGGCCATCATCCTCCCGTACGACCGTGGCAATATGTTTCACCGCCCGCGCGTTTTCATCCGCTCGCCAGCCAAGGTTGCGGCCGGTAAATGTGCCGCGTACCAGGTCTTCGAGACTGTTAAATTGACCATCGTGATGAAATACGACGTTCTTTTTCCCGGGAATACTGATATTCACGAGGGACATTGAATTGCGGACGGTCCGTGCCTGGTTATCCCGTTCGTGGCGGGGCACAGGGGAACGCCGGGCAAAATCGGCATAGGTCCGCATACCGGCGCCGGGTACTTCGGCCAGTTCATCGACGAGGTGGCAGGCGCGGCAACTCATGGTATTGCCCCTGAAGGGATTGCCCAGTTCGCGGCCCTCGCTATCACTAGTGCGATCCACGGCGGGATCGGCCTGTCCGGGGGCAACCGCGTTATGCCGGGCAAAACGCGTTTCGAGGAAAATGCGTTCGCCAATCGCAATTTCTGCGGGATCTTCCTCTGCCATGACTGTGGCAGAGCCGCTCAACATGACGATTAGTAAAAGAAAGTATTTCATGTGCTATCACCGGTTAAATTAATGGCGCAAATGATAATCGTTCTCATTCTCATGTCAAGGGTTAATATATGGTGCTGATTGTGAGTACGTATCCCCAGGGACCTCTGCGGAGGGTGGGGTATTTCAGGTATACTCCTCCACGGTTTCCATTCTGTGCTTTTTCTTCAATGGCTGATCTGTTTTCGATGACGGCACCACTGCTGCTGGTCTTTCCCGGCGGTGAAAAACGGCTTATGGCCGAGAAGTTTGCCCATCCCGAAGGGCTCGTGTTTTTTGACCCGTACTGGCTCGAGTCAGGTGCGCCGGCCGTGCATGTCCTCAAGGGAGAGCTCCTCGGCGAGGGTCCCTGGAAGATCGGTGATGTTGTTGTGCGGGTGCTCAGTTGCGGCGACACGGAAGAATCCATGCAGTGGAGCATGTGGCAACAACACCTTGCTATGACAGCCGGTGATTACCATGACGAAGAGGCGATACGGGACATTGCCCGTCAGCACGGGGCGATGGTGTAGGCGATGACGACAGCCCGACGTTTATACCTGATTGATGCCAGCATGTACGTGTTCCGGGCATGGTTTTCCATGCCGGACAGTATGCAGGACAAACAGGGCCGGCCAGTGAATGCCGTGTATGGCTATACCCATTTCCTGTGCCAGTTTATCGAACAGCATACGCCTGATTTCATTGCGGCGGCCTTTGATGAAAGTCTGGCGACGTCGTTTCGCAACGAGATATATCCGGCCTACAAGGCGAACCGTGAACCTGCTCCCGAAGAACTCAAACGCCAGTTTGCCCAGTGCAAGCATATGACTGAATCAATGGGGATTTCGACCTATAGCAGTGACCGCTACGAGGCTGATGACCTGATAGGCTCGCTGGCAGCGAAGATGCGTAACAAGGGTTTTGCGATCACGATCGTCTCGGCAGACAAGGACATGGCGCAACTGCTGCAACGCGGCGATCGCCTGTATGATTTTGCCAAAGGCATAGAATATCCATTTGCGCAGATCAGCAGGAAGTTTGGCGTCAAGGCATCGCAGATTGTTGATCTGCTGGCCCTGGCCGGGGATGCGGTGGACAATATACCCGGCGTGCCCGGCATCGGTAACAAAACGGCCGTGGCCCTGCTCCAGCATTTTGATTCGCTGGATCGTATCTATGCCAGGCTTGAAAGCGTTGCGCAGTTGCCGCTGCGGGGTGCCGCCAGGATACAAGGCCTGCTGTCTGAATATCGTGAACAGGCTTATCTGTCACGTGAATTGAGCCGGATTGCCTGTAATGCACCGGTCGAGTACGGCGTGCGCAGGCTGAAACGACGTCAACCCGATCAGGCCGTATTGCACACACTTTTTAACCGTCTGCAGTTTGGTGAACGTCTGCGCAGTCGCGTTGAGCAACTCGTATAATTATTTTTGTGGTTAGTATTTATTATGTCGGATAGTGGAAAAATCGGTTTTGTCAGTCTCGGTTGCCCCAAGGCACTGGTAGATTCAGAACGTATCCTCACCCAGTTGCGTGCCGAGGGTTATTCGATTGTGCCGAGCTATGATGAGGCCGACCTGGTCGTCGTCAATACCTGCGGCTTTATCGATGATGCGGTAGCCGAGTCGATGGATGCGATTGGCGAGGCTTTGCAGGAAAATGGCAAGGTCATCGTGACAGGCTGCCTCGGTGCCCGCGAGGGCATGGTGGAAACCGCCTATCCGAATGTGCTGGCGGTTACCGGTCCGCATGCGACCGAAGAGGTCATGCAGGCGATTCATACCCAGGTGCCTGCGGCACATGATCCCTATACCAGTCTTGTACCCGCGCAGGGGATACGCCTGACACCGCGTCATTATGCCTACCTGAAAATTTCCGAAGGCTGTAATCATCGTTGCAGTTTCTGCATCATCCCGTCCCTGCGCGGTGACCTGGTCAGCCGGCCGGTGGAAGAGGTGATGCGGGAGGCGCAGGCACTGACACAGGCCGGCGTGCGTGAACTCATGGTGATCGCCCAGGACACGAGCGCCTATGGTGTCGATGTAAAATACCGTCCCGGCATCTGGCAGGGACGGGCCCTGCGCAGCCATATTACCGATCTTGCCGCAGCGCTGGGTGAACTCGATGCCTGGATACGACTGCATTATGTCTATCCATACCCGCACGTCGATCAGTTGATTCCGCTCATGCGTGAAGGCCTGATCTTGCCGTACCTCGATGTGCCCCTGCAGCATGCCAGCCCGACGATACTTAAAGCCATGCGCCGGCCAGCCAACAGTGAAAATGCACTGGATCGTATCAAGCGGTGGCGTGATCAGTGTCCGGAACTGGCGCTGCGCAGTACCTTCATTGTCGGCTTCCCCGGTGAAACAGAGGCTGATTTTGAACAATTACTGACATTTATCGAACGGGCAGAACTCGACCGCGTGGGCTGTTTTGCCTACTCAGCTGTGGATGGTGCCAAAGCCAACGCACTTCCCGGCATTGTTGATGAAGCGGTCAAACAACAACGCCTGCAACAGTTTATGGAACTGCAGGCCGGAATCAGCTTACGTCGCAATCGCCAGCGCATTGGCGATCATACGGCAGTGATTATTGACGAGGTAACTGCAGACAACATTCTGGCGCGCAGCTATGCCGAAGCACCGGAGGTGGATGGCAATATTATCTTGCCACCTCTCGAAGGGCTGCAGCCAGGTGACATGATCGAAGCCAGGATTGTCGATGCAGATGCCTATGATTTACAGGCGGAGCCCTGTTAATCCAGCATGCTGATTACAGCCTGTTCAAGTGCCTGTTCGGAATCTTCATCCAGCGGCTGATTGTTGCGGTCAGTAATGTAAAACAGATCTTCAACGCGCGAGCCAAAAGTGGAAATACGCGCATTATGTAAACGCACATTGCACTGTTGCAATGCCTGGCCGACATCCGCGAGCAGACCAGGTTCATCCGAAGAAATTACTTCCATAATGGTCTGATCGAATCGTTGATCCTTGCTGAAGTTGATTTGCAACGGGATATCAAAATGTTTGTGTTGTCGTGGTGGTCGGCGCGTGACCTCGACTGGTTCAATCTCGCCAAGCGTTTCCATACGTTGACGTATCGCCTCTACGACGCGCTTCAGATCGTCTGCATAATGTATGGGTTCGCCATCCTGGTCCAGAACAATGTATGAGTCATAGGTAAGCCCGTTTTTACTGCGGATAATACGTGCATCGACGATGTTCAGGCCAAGTTGATCGATGACCGAGGTGATCATGGCAAACTGACCATCGACCATATGGCTATGAATAAATATCTCGCTGCCACCGCGTGCGGGTGCTTCGCGCGCCTCGACGATCGGCAGACTGCGGTTTGCTGAACATATGCTCTGCATCTGCCAGACGATCTCATCCGGGGTGTAGCGCAGGAAATAGTCATCACTCATTTCGCGCCAATACTTTTCGATCTGCTGTTCACAGTCGCTGCCGGTCAGTAGTTGCAAGACCTGTTGTTTGATCTCGGCAATTTTTTCGGCATCATCAACTGACACGAGACTGCGACGTAACGCTTTCTTGGTATTTTCATACAACTCGCGCAGCAACGCGCCTTTCCAGTTGTTCCATGCATCCGGACTGGTGGCTCGCATATCGGCAACGGTAAGCAGGTACAGGTAATCAAGTCGATCCTTGTTGCCGATCAGCCCGGCAAAACGCTGGATTACATCCGGGTCACTGATATCCTCCCGTTGCGAGGTGCGTGACATGATGAGGTGTTGTTTCACCAGCCAGGCAACCATATTCGCGTCATATTCACTCATTTCATGATGCAGGCAGAATTTCCGCGCATCGCTGGCGCCGAGTTCGGAGTGATCCCCACCCCGACCTTTTGCAATGTCATGAAACAGGCCGGCAAGATAGACTATCTCCGGCTTGGGGATTTGCCGGATCAGTGCACTGCAGTGCGGAAACTCATGGGCAAACTCGTCAGTCGCAAACCGTCGCAGATTGCGCACGACAAAAATCGTATGTTCATCAACGGTATAAACATGGAACAGGTCATACTGCATCTGGCCCATGACCTTGCCGAACGCCGGTATGTAGGCACCAAGAATACCGTACTCGTGCATTTTGCGCAGAGCGTGGGTGATGCCTTGTGGTTGGCGCATGAATTCGATGAACAGGCTCCGGCAACGCAGATCGTTACGAAAATTATCATCGATAAGATACAGGTGGGCGCGCATCAGTCGCATGGTCTCGGCTCGTATTCCCTTGAGCTCAGGGTGCTGCGCCAGGAGCAGGAATATTTCCAACAGGGCAAACGGGTAGCGGCGGAATACCCCGTCATGAACTACTTCAATAAAACCCTTGTGTGACTGGAAACGCTTGTTGATTGCAACCGGTTCACGCGGGCTATCGGCATACAGGATCGCCTCCTGAAACAATTGCAGCAGCATTTCATTGAGGGCGCTGAGTTCGGCAATGGTCCTGTAATAGGCCTTCATGAACTGCTCGACGGCGAGCGTGGTGTTGTCCTGGTAACCGAACTGTTCGGCGAGTTCGCGCTGGTAATCAAACAACAGGCGATCTTCACGTCGTCCGGTCAGGTGGTGCAGGGCAGTACGGATGCGCCACAACAGTGTCTGCCCGGCGATGAGTGTCCTGTATTCTGCCTCGGTGAGGAAATGATGCTTGACCAGATCATGCAGGGTCTCGGCATTAAAGTGGCGCTTTGCCACCCAGCCGATCATCTGGATGTCGCGCAAGCCCCCCGGGCCCTCCTTGATATTCGGTTCGAGGTTGTAGGCGGTGTCGTCAAAACGGTTGTGCCGGGCAATCTGTTCCTGCCATTTCGCCTCGAAAAAATCGCGGCTTGGCCAGACTGATGGCGGCATGGTCTGTTCCCGCATCGCGTTGAACAATTGTTCAGGTCCGGCAAGCAACCGCGCCTCCATGAGATTGGTGGCAATCGTAATGTCAGCGCGTGCCTGGGCAACGCATTCTGCAAGTGTGCGCACGCTGTGGCCGATCTCGAGCCCGATATCCCACAGGAAAGTCAGTAGCTGTTCTATCTCATCGCGGTACTGGCTGTCATCCTCACCCGGCAGGATGATCAACAGGTCAATGTCCGAGCCGGGATGAAGTTCGCCGCGCCCATAGCCACCCACGGCGACGAAGGCGGGTTGCGGCGTACTGTGCATGAATTGTGTCCAGGCCTTTTGCAGGACGATGTCAATGCACTTTGCCCGTTTATGCACGAGTTTGCTGACATCTACGCCCTGTTGAAACTGTTCGTGCAGAACGTCGCTGCTGCGTTGAATAAATGACCTGAAGCAATCAATGCGCTCAGCGGGTGAGCCATATTCACCATCAAGTTCCCGGCTGTTGGGCAGCATGTTCATGCAATGCTCAGATATCGTCTTCCGGGCGTTTGGTCAGGACCTCGAAGCCATCCTCGGTGACGAGGATAGTATGTTCCCACTGCGCGGACAGGCTGCGATCCTTGGTAATGACGGTCCAGTTATCAGGCAGGATTTTTACTTCGCGTTTGCCGGCATTGATCATCGGCTCGATGGTGAATGTCATGCCGGGTTCCAGCGTGAGGCCTGTGCCGGGCTCACCATAGTGCAGCACCTGCGGGTCTTCGTGGAATTGCCGGCCGATACCGTGGCCGCAAAATTCGCGTACCACGGAACAATGGTTCTTTTCCGCGTGTTGCTGGATGGCATGGCCGATATCGCCGAGCTGCACACCCGGTTTGACCATTTCGATGCCAAGCACCAGGCATTCGTGGCTGATGCGGGAGATGCGCTCGGCAAGGATCGAGGGTTTGCCGACAAAGAACATCTTGCTCGTGTCACCGTGAAATTCGTCCTTGATGACAGTGATATCGATATTCAGGATGTCACCATTTTTCAGTTTTTTTGGCCCGGGAATGCCATGGCAGACCTGGTGGTTGATCGAGGTACAGATGGATTTCGGGAAGCCGCGGTAATTCAGCGGCGCCGGGATGGCCTGTTGCTCGTTGACGATATAGTCATGGCAAATCCGATCGAGTTCCTCGGTGGTGATCCCGGCCTGTACGTGGGGCCGGATCATGTGCAGGACGTCGGCGGCAAGGCGGCCGGCGATCCGCATTTTTTCGATCTCGTCGTGCGTTTTAATGGTTACTGGCATGTTGTACTTGTCCATGCAGGGCAAATCAGGCCTGGAAACTGCTCCAGCCCACCCGAACCTGCTGAAAATGTGGAAAAAACGGCTCTGCTAATTGTTGTCTACCGGGGATTATGGTATAAATCGCGCGCCTGATTGGCAAATGCCCGGTTCATAATACTGTGCACCGGGAATTAAATGACACACACGTGTCGACACACATGTCTGGGTGCCTGGAATACCCCTTTAACTAACAGGGGCTTCGGGTTGGCATGTGGGACACGTGGAGGCATAACCCGTACAAGGAGATTAACATGCCCAACGTATCGATGCGCGATATGCTGGAGGCCGGCGTTCATTTCGGCCACCAGACTCGTTTCTGGAATCCCAAGATGTCCGAATACATTTTCGGGGATCGCAACAAGATTCATATCATCAATCTCGAGAAGACCGTACCGCTGTTCAACGACGCGGCGAATTTCCTCGGTCACCTGGCGGCCAACCGTGGTCGCATTATGTTTGTCGGCACCAAGCGTGCAGCGCAAAACATCGTTCGTGAACAGGCCGAGCGCTGTGCTATGCCGTACGTCAACCATCGCTGGTTGGGCGGTATGCTCACGAACTACAAGACCGTGCGTCAGTCGATCAAGCGCCTGAAGGATCTCGAGCAGATGGAAGAAGACGGCAGCATGGACCGTCTGAGCAAGAAAGAAGCGTTGCGCCTGCGTCGTGAAATGGCCAAGCTCGAACGCAGTCTTGGCGGCATCAAGGACATGGGTGCGCTGCCGGATGCGCTTTTTGTTATTGATGTAGGCTACGAGAAAATTGCCATCAATGAAGCCGCCAAGCTGGGTATCCCCGTCGTTGGTATCGTTGATACAAACAACTCCCCTGACGGTGTTGATTACGTCGTGCCGGGTAATGACGATGCCATCCGTGCCATCGGGCTGTACGCTGAGGCGATTGCCGATGCAATCATCGAAGGCCGTGAAACTATCGCACAGGTCAAGGGTCCGGCCGAAGAGTTTGTTGAAGTCAGCGAAGAAACTGCCGTTGGAGCAGAGACAGAAGCCGCACCAGCCAAGAAGGTAGCCAAGAAGAAGGCGACCAAGAAAAAGGCTGCAAAGAAGACGGCCAAGAAAACTGCGAAAAAGACAGCCAAGAAGGCTGCCGCCAAGAGCGATGACGCAGAAGCTGGCGAATAATCAAGAGGTTTATGCAAATGGCTATTACAGCAGCATTGGTAAAAGAACTCCGTGAGCGCACCGGCGCTGGTATGATGGAGTGCAAGAAGGCACTGGTCGAGACCGACGGCGACATTGATGCCGCGATTGAACTCATGCGCAAGCAGGGTATGGCGAAGGCCGACAAGAAGGCGGGTCGTGTTGCCGCTGAAGGCGTCATCGAAGTCGCCCGCAGTGACGATGGCAAGACTGTTGCCCTGGTTGAAGTTAACAGTGAAACAGACTTCGTTGCCAAGGATGAAAATTTCCTCGCATTCTCGAAAGCAGTGGCCGCAGTTGCCCTGGCCGAGAAGCCGGTGGATGCCGCCGCCCTTTCGGCACTGAACCTTGATGGTCAGACTGTCGACGAAGCCCGCCAGACCCTGATCGCCAAGATTGGTGAAAACATTACCGTGCGTCGTTGCCAGGTTGTCGAATGTCAGGGCGATGTGTTGGGTGTGTATTCACACGGCGTACGTATTGGCGTGGTGGTTGACCTCAAGGGTGGCGATGAAGAACTGGCGCGTGATCTGGCCATGCACATTGCTGCCAGCCGTCCGGTTTGTGTGTCCCAGAATGACGTACCGGCAGAACTGGTTGAGAAGGAAAAGGAAATCGTTTCTGCACAGGCCGCGGAAAGTGGCAAGCCGGCCGACATCGTCGAGAAGATGGTAACGGGCCGTATCAACAAGTTCCTCAACGAGATCAGCCTGCTTGGCCAGCCGTTCGTCAAGGACCCGGACCAGAAGGTTGAGAAACTGCTCAAATCAGCGGGTGCCGAGGTTGTGAGCTTTACGCGTCTCGAAGTGGGTGAAGGTATCGAAAAGAAGACCGAGAACTTTGCCGACGAAGTGATGGCGCAGGTTAAGGGCGAGTAATCTATGACAGAAGGTGGTAAACCGGTTTATAAGCGCGTCCTGCTCAAGCTGAGTGGGGAAGCACTGATGGGTGATGGTGATTATGGTATCGCTCCTGACGTCATCAGCCGGGTTGCCAACGAGGTTAAGGAACTTGTCACCGCCGGTGTCCAGGTTGGCATGGTCATCGGTGGTGGCAACATCTTTCGCGGTGCCGGGCTGGCCCGGTCAGGTATCGATCGCGTCACCGGCGACCACATGGGCATGCTGGCAACCGTCATGAACTCCCTGGCTATGCAGGATGCCATGGAACGGGTCGATTTGCCGGTGCGGGTGATGTCTGCCCTGAGCATTAACGAGGTCTGCGAAGACTATATTCGTCGTCGTGCTGTCCGCCATCTTGAAAAAGGTCGGGTGGTGATCTTTGCCGCCGGTACCGGTAATCCGTTTTTTACAACCGATTCGGCGGCGAGTTTGCGGGCCATCGAGATTTCGGCAGATATCATGCTCAAGGCGACCAAGGTCGATGGTGTGTATTCAGCTGATCCGGTCAAGCAACCTGATGCCAAAATGTATAGCCGTTTGAGCTATGATGAGGCTATTGAGCGCAAGCTTATGGTGATGGATGCGACAGCAATTATTATGTGTCGTGACCAGAATGTGCCGCTGCGGGTATTTAATATGAACAAGCCTGGCGCACTGATGCGCGTGGTAGCTGGCGAGGACGAAGGGACGCTGGTAGAAAAGGGGAATGCATCGTGATAGACGATATTATCAAAGACGCAGAAATCCGTATGGGCAAAACCATCGAGGCGTTAAAAAATGATCTTGCCAAGATGCGTACCGGTCGCGCCAACCCCAGTTTGATCCAACACCTGACTGTTGATTTTTACGGAACGGCAACGCCACTAAACCAGACGGCAAATATTTCGATATCTGATGCCCGGACCCTGACAGTAACGCCCTGGGACAAGTCGATGGTCAAGCCGATCGAGAAGGCAATCATGGATGCAGGGCTTGGCCTCAACCCGGTGACTGCGGGTGAAAATATCCGGATCCCCATGCCGGCCCTGACCGAAGAACGCCGCAAGGAAATGATTCGCCTGGTGCGCCAGGAAGTCGAAGGTTCACGTGTTGCAGTGCGGAATATCCGGCGCGATGCAAACAGCGACTTCAAGAGCCTGTTAAAAGAAAAAGAAATTACCGAGGATGAGCAGAAGCGTGCCGAAGATGTCATTCAGAAGCTGACCGATAGCAAGATTGCCGAAATCGACAAGCTCCTCGAAGTCAAAGAAAAAGATCTCATGGAGATCTGATACAGGCTGTCGATCAGAACTGTATAAGACTGTATTGATATGTGGCAGGAGCATAATGAATACGCCTGATACCACAGATAACTCCAGAACCAATGATTCCATGCTGCCCCGGCATGTCGCCATTATTATGGATGGTAACGGTCGTTGGGCAAGACACAAGTTGCTGCAACGCTTTGCCGGACATCGGGCTGGCGTAAAAGCCGCCCGGAATGTCATCAGGTTGTCAGTGCAACTGGGTATACAGGCTCTGACCCTGTTTGCCTTTAGTAGTGAGAACTGGCGCCGCCCGCGTAAAGAAGTGGAAATGCTGCTGGATCTGTTCGTTACATCTCTGAAAGAAGAAACCAGCGAGTTACACAACAATAATATTCGCCTGCGTATTATCGGTGATCGCAGTGTGCTGTCGGACAAGTTACAGGCACGCATTGCCGAAACAGAAGTTCTTACCGCCGGGAATAACGGGTTGCGCCTGAATGTCGCCGTCAATTATGGCGGTCAATGGGATATTACCCGTGCAGCACGCAAGCTTGCAGACTCGGTACAACGCGGTGAACTCGAACCTGCTGATATCACTACGGAACGTTTCCAACAAACTTTAAGCCTGGGTGATCTGCCCGAGCCGGACCTGTTTATTCGTACCGGTGGTGAATGTCGCCTGAGTAATTTCCTGTTATGGCAACTTGCCTATACCGAGCTGTATTTTACTGAAACGCTCTGGCCGGATTTCAACGCAGAGCAGTATCACCTAGCACTTGCTGATTATGCGGGCCGTCAACGTCGTTACGGGCATACTCCTGAGCAAGTGGAGAACTCGGGCAGTGCTTAAGTTGCGTCTGCTTACTGTCGCCGTTTTATTACCGGCATTTATCGCGGCGGTCCTGCTTCTCGATACGTTGCAGTTTTCCTGGTTGATGGGTCTGGTTGTCGTGCTGGCAAGCTGGGAATGGAGCCGACTGGCTCGCATCGAACAGGTTATTGTCCGGTTACTCTACACGCTGATTGTGGCCCTGTTGTGTGCCTATATGGCCACTACAGCGTCTCTGATCGCGCATGACGTACCTTTATATATAAACAGTCTGTTCTGGCTGGTCGTGATTATCCTGATGACGGGAGACCCGGTGGAGCACGGCCGGGCGCTGGGCAAAACCGTGTATACGGTCATTGCCGGTATCACCGGGGTGGTGCTGCTCGTGCCATTGTGGGTCGCCTTCGTACGCCTGCATGGCATGCCGGACGGGGCAAAGATCTTGCTCGGCATGTGTGTGCTCGTCTGGCTCGCCGATACGGGGGCGTATGCAACCGGGCGGGCACTTGGCAAACACAAGCTGGCGCCACGTGTCAGCCCGGGTAAAACCATAGAAGGTGTGATCGGCGGCATGATTGCGGCCATGCTGGCAGCACTTGCCTGGCCCTGGGTGACTGCCCTGCCAGGTGTCTCGCAAGGTTATTTTGTCCTGATCGCCGCGCTGACAGTTGTTGCCTCGGTGTACGGGGATTTGCTGGAGAGCGTGTTCAAGCGCATTCGCGGCGTCAAGGACAGTGGCAAACTGCTGCCCGGCCATGGTGGTATATTGGATCGTATTGACAGCATGACGGCTGCGGCACCGGTATTTATGACCGGTTTGCTGGTTTTGGGTAATGCATAATGAAAAATATCACGCTGCTTGGTGCCACCGGTTCGATTGGTATGAGTACCCTGGATGTTATCCGGCGTCACAGTGACCGCTTCCGGGTTGTGGCGCTTACCGCAAACCATGCCGTTGAACGCATGCAGGCGCAATGTGAACAATTCCGGCCGGCGTATGCGGTAATGGCAGACGAGACAGCAGCGCAGCAATTGCGCGACGCACTGCGCAACAGTTGCCCGGCTACCGAGGTGTTGAGCGGCATTGCCGGGCTGGAAACAGTTGCCGCCTTGCCCGAGGTTGACCTCGTAATGGCGGCCATCGTCGGTGCGGCCGGTTTGTTGCCAACGCTGGCGGCGGCACGCGCCGGCAAGCGGGTGTTGCTGGCCAACAAGGAGGCACTTGTAATGTCAGGACGTATCATGATGGATACGGTCCGACAGTCCGGTGCCGAACTGTTGCCCATCGACAGTGAGCATAACGCGATATTCCAGTGCATGCCGCCAGGCTATGTCACGGGCCAGCGCGCCCCGGGTATCCGGCGTATCCTGTTGACTGCCTCGGGTGGGCCATTTCGCGATGCCGACATGGAAACATTGTACGAGGTCACTCCGGAACAGGCCTGTGCGCATCCAAACTGGGATATGGGACGGAAGATCTCGGTAGATTCGGCGACCATGATGAACAAGGGGCTCGAAGTGATCGAGGCCTGC
>JASFME010000032.1:0-14228 GCA_050117725.1 Granulosicoccaceae bacterium
ATGCCGAGGCCGAAAGTTTTCACCCGGTGCCCGCCGCGCTGCAAAGTTACGAGGACAAATACCTGGAACATGTGCAGCAACTGAAAAACAGGCTCGAGATCCCGGTGATCGCCAGCCTCAACGGCATTACGCACGGCGGCTGGATTGAATATGGCAGGGCGCTGCAGCAGGCCGGTGCCGATGCGCTTGAACTGAACGTGTACTATGTCGCCGCCAACCCGCAGGAGTCTGCCCAGCAGGTTGAGGATCGTTACGTCGATATCCTCGAATCGCTGCGCGCACAGATCGACATCCCGGTGTGCATGAAACTCTCCAGTCAGTTCAGTGCCCTGATCCCGTTTGTGCAGCGTCTTGAAGCGGCCGGTGCGGCCGGTGTGTCGCTGTTCAACCGTTTTTACCTGCCGGATATCGATCTCGAGACATTACACGTCGTGCCCAGACTGCAACTATCCTCGTCGATGGAAGTGCTGTTGCGCATCCGCTGGGTGGCGATCCTGTACGGCCGGGTCGGGCTGTCCATGGCGATCACAGGCGGCGTGCACACACATGAAGATGTATTGAAGGGGTTGTTGTCGGGCGCTGATATTACCTGTATGTGCAGCGTATTGCTTGAGCACGGCCCGGCACATATCGGACAGGTGTTGCAGGACATGACGTACTGGCTCGAGGAACGCGAGTATGAATCGGTGCGACAGCTCAAGGGCAGTATCAGCCAGCAACATGCGATCAACCCGGCGGCCTATGAACGCGTTAACTATCTCGATGTGCTCGACAGTTACTCGCCCCCGCCGGGTGTGCGGCGTTGATCGATTATGCTGAATATTGAAGAACCACGCGCATTGCCCCGGTTTGCCCTGTTCAATCTCGGCTTCCGGCCGTTTTTCCTCGGCGCGGCAGGTTTTGCCGTGATCGCCATGCTGATCTGGATGGTGATCTACGTGTTTGGCTGGTCAGTACAGCCCTATGGCCTGCCAGCAATGAACTGGCATGCGCACGAGATGATTTTCGGTTACGCGATCGCGGTGGTCGCCGGCTTCCTGCTGACCGCGATCAGGAACTGGACCGGCATCCAGACGCTCAACGGCTCGCCTCTGTTCCTGCTGTTTCTGCTGTGGGTAACAGGACGTGTCGTGCCCTTTTTCAGTGAGGCGATCGCACTCGAATACGTGGCAATCATCGACAACCTGTTTCTTGCCGTGCTGGTTGTCGCCACCGCCGTGCCGATCGTAAAGGCGAGGCAATGGAAGAACCTGGGCATTATCTCGAAAGTCGTGTTGCTGCTCGCCAGCAACCTGTTGTTCTACGCCGGGGCGCTCGGTTTTCTTGCTGACGGTGTCTACCAGGGTCTGTATTCCGGGCTGTACCTGATCCTCGCACTGATTTTTGTCATGGGCCGGCGGGTTATTCCCTCCTTTATTCAGAGCGGTGTCGGCTACCCGGTGCAGCTGAGAAACCGGGCATGGCTGGATATCAGCAGCCTGTTGCTGTTCCTGCTGTTCTGGATTGCGGATGTGTTTGTGCGCGACGCGCGACTTGTGGCGTTGCTGGCGACGGTGTTGTTCGTGTTGCATGGTGTGCGGCTGGTCGGCTGGTATACGCACGGTATCTGGCGCAAGCCGTTGCTCTGGATCCTGTATCTTGCCTATGCGGTGCTGGTGACCGGCTTTGCCCTGAAGGCCGCTGTGCCGGTATTCAGTATTTCACCATACCTCGCCGTGCACGCCTTTGCCGTCGGTGGTATCGGCCTGATGACAGTCGGCATGATGACACGCGTCGCGCTCGGTCACACGGGCCGCGAGGTGTCTGCGCCGCCGACGATACTGATCTGGGTCTTTTTAATGTTGCTTGGCGGTGCAGTGGTCAGGGTGTTTGTACCACTTGTCGATCCTGCGCGTTATGTACTGTGGATCGGTATGTCGCAGGTATTCTGGATGGCGGCGTTTGTCCTGTTCCTGTACGTGTATTTGCCAATGCTGATCAAACCGCGCGTCGACGGCAAGTTCGGATAATTGCCCGGTCAACATGCTTTATTCACTCGCTGCAGATCTGCTTGTCGTTATCCACCTTGGCTTTATCTTTTTCGTCGTGTTCGGTGGCTTGCTGCTACTGAAATGGCCGCGGTTCGTGTATGTACATATCCCCGCTGCGCTGTGGGGTGCACTGCTCGAGTTTTTTGGCTGGTTATGCCCGTTGACGCCGTGGGAGAAGCAGCTCAGGCTGGCGGCTGGCGAGGAGGGCTACAGTGTCAGTTTTGTCGAGCATTACCTGCTGCCCGTCGTCTACCCGCCGCATCTCGGCCGGGAACTGCAAATTGCGCTTGGCCTGTTTGTGGTCGTGATCAATATTGCCGTCTATAGCTGGTTATTTGTCCGGCACAGGCGAAGCAGACGGGACGCCTGATATATCCGGCCGCTGCGGTGAGGCGTATCAGCGAAAACGTACCAGCTGCCGGCGAAGTCTGGGTTTGACCATATCGGCCAGTGTGACGCTATCCAGCCGTGCCAGGAAATCCTTGCCCGCCTGCTGAAAAAGCCCTTTCAGACGACACGTATTATCGATTGGACAGGCTTGCGGATTGTTACCCAGGCACTCGACGATCTCGAAATGATTTTCCATATGCCGAACCACTGCACCGATGGGGATTTTATCGGGCGACCTTGCCAGTTGCATGCCACCCTGTTTGCCGCGCGTGGTGGTGACATAGCCGTGTTCGGTCAGGCCCTGTACAACCTTTACCAGGTGATTGCGAGAGACTTTATAATAGTCCGCTACTTCACTGACAGTGATCACTTTATCAGGGTTGGCGGCCAGGTACATGATCAGGCGCAGGGCATAGTCAGTATGTCGTGTTAATTGCATATGTTACTACCAGCGGTTTGCAAACCATGGCTGATTGGTTATGATGATAGTATATAATATGTATATAAGATACATATATAAGTCTGGGCTGTGCTGTCGCGGTTGATTCATGTTACTGAAAGTACTCTCCACGTATTTCGACAAGATGCGAGGCGGTAAACTGAGCCCGCCTCGAGCACCGTTGTCCGAGGTATTCTGGTCAGGACTGGGCTGCTTCTGCGGCATCTTCGCGGTATATGTCATCGGGCATATGCAGGACCTGCACCTGCAGGAGAGGTTGTTCCTGGTGGGTTCATTTGGTGCCAGCGCGGTAATGATATATGGCATTCCCAACAGTCCCTATGCGCAACCGCGTAATGTCGTCGTCGGGCATCTTGTCTCCGCAGTGTCCGGTGTGAGTTGTGTATTATTACTGCCGTCAAATATTGCGCTTGCCGCGGCACTGGCGGTATCACTGGCAGTGATGCTGATGCACATGACGCGCAGTATCCATCCGCCGGGTGGTGCCACTGCACTGATCGCCGTGGTCGGCGGGAGTAATATACACGGCCTGGGTTACTGGTATGTGATTAGCCCCATCGGATTGGGGGCGTTACTCATGTTGCTGGTTGCGCTGCTGGTGAACAATCTGTCGCCGTACCGGCGTTACCCGCAGTACTGGTATTGACGCTTAATGCGCCCGCAAACGATGGTTGCTGATCACGGCCAGGGTCAGCAGTAACAGTGCACCTGCCTGGTGGCTCGCACCGAGATGCACCGGTACCACATAAATCAATGTCGTGATACCGAGCGTGAGCTGGATGATCAGCATGGCAAATAACAGTGTGAAGACACTGCGCGTGCCGCTGGCAAGTGCCGGGTTACGCCAGCCACGTATGACGTAAGCGGTGATGGCCAGCATGACCACGATCGCCAGCACGCGGTGTGTGAACTGCACGGTGGCCAGGTTCTCGAAGAAATTCAGCCACCACGGTTCGAGTGCCATGCCACCCGGTGGTAACAGGCTGCCATGCATGAACGGGAAGTCGTTGAAGGTGTAGCCGGCCCTGGTCCCGGCGACAAAGCCACCGGACATGATCATGAGGATAATCAGACCGGTCACGAACAAACCATGTTTTTTCAGGCCGTGGGCGCGCGTGTCAGATACCGGGATCTGATGCGAGGTCCACAGGCCGAGTGCATGCCACAGGATAAACACATAGATTGTCACGGCCGCAAGCAGGTGCGCGGTAAGCCGGTATTGGCTCACCGAGGGTTTGTCGACCAGGCCGCTTTTTACCATGTACCAGCCGAGCAGGCCCTGCAGGCCGCCGAGCGCGAACATGATGACAAAGCGCGGTACCATCGGCTGTCGGATCTTGCCGCGCGCGAGGAAATACAGAAAAGGCAACAGGAAGGCCAGGCCGATTATGCGTCCAAGGATCCGGTGCCAGTATTCAAACCAGAAGATCGATTTGAATTCTTCAACACCCATGCCTTTGTGTTGATTGATCTTCAGGTATTCAGGGCTTTGTTTGTACTGTTCGAATTCCTCCAGCCATTCCGCCTCGTTCATGGGTGGAAGAATACCGTGTATCGGGTGCCAATCGACCATGGAAAGACCGGAGTGGGTCAGGCGGGTGACACCGCCAAGCACGACCATCGCGAAGATCAGGGCGCACACCAGCAGCAGCCAGATGGCGAGTTGGCGGTCATCGCGTTGCGTATTCATTGTGCTGCCGGTCATGGTATTGTTTTCCGTATTACCTTTTATTCACCTGGTGGGCGATTGTACACAAGCCACCCGGCACTCTGCAGCAGCCTGTATCAATGCAGACATAAAAAAAGCCAATGCAGGGCATTGGCTTTTTTTCGTTGGTCTGGCATCGGCTTGATCAGAAGCAGGGCTTCTCGGGCGCTTCGTTATAACGCGCAATCGAATCGAGGATCTCCTGTTTGGCATCATCAGGACCGGCCCAGCCTTCGAGCTTGACCCACTTGTTGGCCTCGAGGTCCTTGTAGTGCTCGAAGAAGTGCGAGATCTGCGCGAGCAGCATCTCCGGCATGTCCTCGTGGGTCTTCACCGGGCGGTAGCTCGTGCACAGCTTGTCAATCGGCACGGCGAGGACCTTGGCATCCGGGCCGGATTCGTCGGTCATTTGCAGCACGCCGATCGGCCGGCAGCGGATCACGGAACCACTGATCAGCGGGACCGGGGTGACCACGAGTACATCGACCGGGTCGCCGTCCTCGGACAGCGTGTGCGGCACGTAGCCATAGTTGCAGGGGTAGTGCATGGCTGTGTTCATGAAGCGATCCACGAACATGGCACCGGTCTTCTTGTCGACCTCGTACTTGACCGGGTCGCTGTGCGCCGGGATCTCGATAATGACGTTGATGTCCTCCGGGACGTTGCTGCCCGAATCGACGCGGTCGAGATTCATATCATGCTCCAGGTTGCTTCAGTCAAAACAGGGCGCAAGTATAACTTTTATATAAGAAAAGTCTAATGTTCCCCAATAAAGTTGGCAGTTTGCAGTCCGAAGTACGCAGAAAACGATGTTTATTTATTGCTGCCAACTACCATCTGAAGACTGGCGACTGGGTTCAGCCGCCCGTCTGCGACATGAAGCGTACGATCTGCTGTGGCTTGTCCCTGAATTCATGCTTTTCCGGTTTGCGGGCAATGGCGCCAACGATGGCCTGACGCAACTCCTCGTCGCTGCAGCCATCACGCAGCATCGGTCGCAATTCCACATTGTCGCTCTGGCCAAGGCACAGGTGCAGGGTGCCATCGGCCGTAAGCCGTACGCGGTTACAGGATTCGCAGAAATGTTGCGAGATCGGTGTGATGAAGCCGATGCGCAGCTCGGTACCGGCAACCTGGACATAGCGTGCCGGGCCACCCCCGGGCATCATGCCGGGCAGCATTTCGAAGCGTTGCGCGAGGCGTTCGCGTACGGTTTGCAATGACAGGTAGTGATCACTGGCCTGGCGGCCGGTATCGCCAATCGGCATGGTCTCGATGAAGCGCAGCGTGAAATCATGTTCGATGCAGAAGTCGACCATGGCCTCGCACTCGTCATCATTGACGCCCCGCATGACCACCATGTTGATCTTGATCGGCTGGAAGCCGGCCTGTTTCGCGGCCATGAGCCCGGCCAGCACCTTGTCCAGCTTGCCGCCGGTCAGGCCCTGGAAGCGTGTGGCGTCGAGTGTGTCGAGGCTGACATTGATGCGGGAAATCCCGGCCTCGTGCAGGGCATCGGCCTGTTTTGCCAGCCGCGTGGCATTCGTCGACAGTGACAGATCGTCGATGCCGGGCAGGGCTGCGAGCCTTGCCGCCAGTTCGGGTATGCCCTTGCGCACGAGCGGTTCACCACCGGTCAGGCGGATGCGGCTGACGCCAAGGCTGCCAAAGGCACCAATCACGCGCTCCAGCTCATCAAAATTGAGCCATTCGTCCGGCGTACGAAAGTCCCTGAAACCCTTGGGCAGGCAGTAACTGCAGCGCAGGTCGCAGCGGTCCGTGACCGACAGGCGGACGTAATCGATACGGCGGTTAAAAGGGTCGATCAGTGACGGCATGCGCGAATAAGGCCTGTAGGGAAAGAATCAGCCCTGATCATACACCCCCGGCGCAAAAAAACACCACGGGAATACCCCTGATTTCATCAAGGACACTGCACGAAAATGGCGCGTAATCGTTGCCTTTGGGCTCAAGTGGGGTAACAATGGTAACAGGCTGACAAGACAAAGGATTTTCTGGTGGCAGGCAACAGTCCTACACTGAAGTGCGTGCATGTCAAACCGGCATGCGAAGAATGCGGCGTGCGGCGTTTGTGCCTGCCCGTCGGGCTGGACGGTGAGGAACTGTTCATGATGGACCGGCTCGTGCGCCGCCGTAACAAGTTCAACAAGGGTGATTACCTGTTTCGCGCCGGCGACCCGTTTCGCTCCATCTACGCCATCAAGTACGGTTCGATGAAAAGCTATGGCGTGACCCGCGACGGCAAGGAGCAGGTCACGGGCTTCCACCTGACCGGCGAGCTGCTCGGCCTGGACGCGATCGATACCGAAAACCACCAGTGCAATGCCGTGGCGCTGGAGACCACCGAGGTCTGCGAGTTGCCATTTGCCTCGCTGGAGGAACTGCAGCACGAGCTGCCCAGCCTGCAGCACGAATTTTCCCGCATTATGAGCCGCGAGATTGTTCGCGATCAGCACATGCTCATGATGATCGGCTCCACCGGTGCCGAACAGCGCATAGCGCGTTTCCTGCTGAACTTGCACGAGCGTATGCGGGTGCGTGGCAACAGCAGTGACGAACTGCACCTGAGCATGACCCGCCAGGACATCGGCAATTACCTGGGGCTGGCCTTCGAGACAGTCAGTCGCCAGCTGGCCCATCTGCAGGAACTTGGCCTGCTGCGCATCGAAAACCGCACCATACGTCTGCTGGATTCCGTAAAGCTGGAAGCCCTGGCGCTGTAAACGACGGCGTTAGAGGTCAAGCCGCGCCGGGCATGCCAGTGCAATAACACTCCCTGCAAAGGGAGTCTTGATCTATATCAATGTTTCATTTTTGCAGTTCCATTACTCTTTCATATAATTACCGATTTAAATATGTATTCATAATACAGGATTAGATGATCGCATCATGAAGCAAGCATAAACCGGGACTCTGTAAACAAGGGGGTTACGATGGGAAAATTAATAACAGCAAGTACCGTTGTACTCTTGTCGTTGGCTATAACGGCCTGCGACAAGACTGGCGACAAGGCCGGCAAGGAAAGCACTCAGAAAGCACCCCCACCTGCCGAGACCAGGGCAGCCGAACAAGCGATAGTTATCGATCCCGCGCTTGCCGATGCCGGCAGGCAGCTTTACGAACAGAACTGCATTTTTTGTCACCAGGCCGATGCGATAGGCAAGCCCGGTTTTGCACCGTCACTGACCAACAAGGAATTTCTCAGTGTCGCATCCAACAAATTCCTTCTGGGTACCATCCGTGACGGCCGTACAGGAACCGGTATGCCGCCATTCTCGCATCTGGGCAAACAGGGGATCGAGTCGATCGTTGCCTATCTGCGCAGTTACGCTCATCTACCGAATCGTGCCGCCGAGGTTGACAGCCAGCCTGTGGCACAGGGCGATGTGGCGCGCGGCAAGGTACTGTTTGACCAGATTTGCCTGACTTGCCACGGGCCGAACGGTGATGGTTACGTGGCCGGCGGTACGGGTACTGCCATCGGCAAGGCCGGTACCCTGGACAAGGTCACGGACGGTTTCCTGCGCACCACGATAAAGGAAGGTCGTTCCAATACACGCATGCTCGGTTTCTCGGGGGCGGGGCCACAGCAGATGGCGAACCTGTCTGATCAGGAAATTGACGACATTATTGCCTATTTGCGCACCGTACCGAGCAAGTAACTGAGGAGAATGCCAACATGAAACGTATAAAAATGAACCGTCGTGACTTCCTCAAGGGAAGTGCATTCATCACCAGTACCGCGGCCGGAGCCAGTCTCATGGTCGGTGGCAATCCCGAACTCGAGGCCGCACCGGCCAGTCCTGGCAAGGCCGCCGGCACGCGCAAGACGGCCGTGGCCCAGTGCCCGTACTGCGGTGTCGGTTGCGGCACGATTATCCAGGCCGAGAACGGCAGGATCGTCTCGATGCGCCCGGACAAGGATCACCCGACCAACTACGGCCTGCAGTGTATCAAGGGCCTGACCGCCGCCGAGCCCATCTATGTCGATCGCATGGAGGGTGACAGTTACGTGCGCAAGGATGTCTGGGCCGAGTGGAACAAGCCCGGACACGGTAACCTCGAGTACATCAGCAAGACCAAGGGCTCGTTTGACGAGGAGCACTTCGTGCGCGTGCCGTATGAACAGGCCTCGGAGATGGTGGCGCACAAGCTGGCCCACCTGGCCAAAAAATATACCGGCAACTCGATTGCCCTGTATGGCTCCGGGCAGTTAACGATGGAAGGCCAGTACCTCGAGAACCTGTTCATGAAGGGTGTGCTTGGTTCGAACACCATCGAGGCGAATGCGCGCATGTGTATGACCTCGGCAGTGACCGGCTATTTCGCCACGCTCGGTTCGGATACGCCGCCACTGGCCTACGAAGATATCGAACTGTGCGACATGATCATGCACTTCGGCCACAATGCCCGCGAGGCGCACCCGATCATCTTCTGGCGTGCTGCCGACCATAAAAAGAATAATGACATCCCGACCGTGGTTGTCGATCCGCGTTATACCGGTACCGCGAAGGGCTATGATGACATCAACCCGGACAATTCGGTGCATGTGCCGATCCTCAATGGTGATATCAGTTTTCTCAATGCGATCGCCCATGTCCTGCTGAAGGAGCACCCGGATGTTATCGACTGGGACTTCCTCAAGGCGCATACGACAGGCTGGAAGGAATACACCGATGGCGTGCTCAAGGACTACAGCCCGGAACAGGTACAGGATCGCATGGGTGGGCCGAACCACGATGTGTCACCGGAACTTATCCGCAGGGTGGCCGGTATGTTTGCCGATGCCACACGCAAGCGCCTGGCACGCAGCAAGGGCAAACAGGCAGGCAAGGGCTATGGCGGTGTCATCATCATGTGGGGTATTGGCTACAACCAGCACATCCACGGTCAGCACAACACGATCTCGATTGTTAACCTGCTGACCCTGACCGGTAACCTGGCCAAACCGGGTTGTGGACCGTTCTCCATGACCGGCCAGCCGAACGCGATGGGTGAACGCTTCACCGGCGGCCTGACCGGCCGTCTGCCATTCAACCAGCCACTGAAGAACACCGCGCACCGCAAGCACATGGCGCGGCACTGGCGTGTGCCGGAAGCCAACCTGGTCAAGGCCATGAACTCGAAGAACCCGGGTTTCGCGGTGGGGATGATGGAGCGCGCCCTGAAAGACGACGTGAAGGCCATGTTCTTTGTCTACGCGACACACATCGATCTGCCGGATCAGCACAAGCTGGTGCGCCCGGCGCTGATGAAGACCTTCAACGTCGTACAGGAGATCTACCGGCATGCGCCGAACAACCTGTATGCCGATGTGATCTTCCCGGCCGCGACCTGGGGCGAGGTGGATGGTATTTACATCAGCTCCGAGCGACGTCTGAACCGCGTGGAAAAGGCGGCCGAGCCGCCTCCGGGCTGTCGTCCGGATATGGACATGGTGATCGACAAGGGTCGCGAGGTGGCACATCTGCTCGGGCTGGATGCCGACAAGATCTTCCCCTGGCAACGCAGGGAAGACGGTTTCTATGATGCCGAAGAGGTGTTCCGCGATGTGATTGCCGCCTCGGCAGGCACCGATACCGACCTGACCGGCATCCTCGAGGTCGAAAAACTCGATGGCAAGTCGCCCTACCAGCAATTGCGTGACCTGCGCGGTATCCAGTGGCCGGCGCCGACCTACGAGATCGCGAAGAACGGTGGCACGAAGCGACGTTACATGTTGCAGGAAGGGCTATGGGAGAACAAACCCTATGGTTATTTCCGCACCAGGGACGGCAAGGTGCACATGAAGCTGTGCCAGCAGGATTATTCGCAACGCAAGGAGATCACTGCGAAGCTCATGGAATTCGGGCACAAGGAAGGTGTGTATACCATCGATAATATCCCGCTGCTGAAACAGGCGCGTGATATGGGCCTGACCCCGGACCTGCCGGACGAGGACGAACGCGGCAAGAACTGGGACAAGATTGCCAGGGATAAATACCCGTACTGGCTGGGTCTCGGTGTCGTGTATGAACACTTCCATACCGCGAAGTCGAATCGCAGCCCGACCACGCGTCGTCTCGTGCCGGAGATGTATGTCGAGATGCATGTCGAGGACGCGAAAGAACTGGGTATCAAGGACGGCGACAAGGTACGGCTCGTGACACGCCGTGGTTCTTTCGAAGCGCGGGCACAGGTCGGTATCAAAAGCCTGGTTCGCCCGGCGCGCAACAGTGTGCCGCGCGGTTACATGTTCAGCCCGTGGAACCTGTCGGTGGCCGACAGTGCGGATCCGAAGAAGAACAAGTGGCTCGTCAACGGAACCTCGAGTCGTGTCTGGGATCTCGTTTCGGGGCAGGTTGATTTCAAGAAGCTCGCCTGCCGGATAGAGAAAGTATAAATAGATGTGAGGCGTGAAAGGTAAGGCGAGTCAATGCCTTGCGGTTATCACCTCACCCCTCACGCCGCACGGGACATATGCAACGAAGAAGCTTCATCAAGTCGATTGCAGCGGGAGTGGCGGTATTAACACTGCCGTCACTCACGCACGCAGCAAACCAGCCTTCATTCCGCTTTTTGCGACCACCGGGTGCACGAGATGAAGAGGAATTCCTGAGTCGCTGTATCCGCTGTGGCAAATGCGGCGAGGTCTGCCCGAACCGTTGCATCAAGTACCTCGGCACCGAAAACGGCCTCGATTCACTCGATACGCCTTACATCGTGCCACGCGAGCAGGCCTGTATCCTGTGCATGAAGTGCGGTGAGGCCTGTCCTACCGGCGCGCTGGAAACGATTGTGCGCGAGGCGGAGCCGATTCTCGAGAAAGTGGATATGGGCAGTGCCCGGGTGGATCGCTCGCTGTGCCTGTCCTGGCAGGGTAAGACCTGCGGCGTGTGTTACCGCGCCTGCCCGTTACCTGATGTGGCGATCCGCATCGGCCGACTCGAACAACCACATGTGCTCGATAACTGTGTTGGCTGTGGTTTGTGTGAACGCTCCTGCATCCAGATCCCGCAGGCGATTCGTATTATTCCCAGTCATACAAACCGGACAAGGGTCTGAGTATGCAGAAAATCGTTGCCAGGCCTTCCGCATTACGCCATTTGAACAAGTTGCGTTGGCTCGTGCTCAGCGGTGTATTTCTCATGCTGGTGATCCTGCCATTTCTGCATTTGTATCAGACCTATGTAGCCGCCCATGCCTATGATTTATTATTGCCGCATGAGAAGTTGATCTATGACAGCATGGAGTGGCTGACGTCACCGTTTGTCAGTGACCCCGAGCATGAACTGGATGCCATCAAGGGCACGACATGGTCGGCCTCGTTCTTTGGTTTTCAGGTCAGTGACCCGCTTGCAGTAGCCAGCCAGATCGCCGCGTCATTGTCGCTGTACTGGCCGTTTATCCTGACGGCGCTGCTGCCGATCGTGGTGACCATGGTGTTTGGCCGCGTGTTTTGCGGCTGGATTTGCCCGGCTACGTTTATTTATGAACTGAATGACACGCTGGCGGGCTGGTTGCGCAAGACCGGTGTGCAACTCGGTGACCGGCAGTTCGACAAGCGCACCAAGTACCTCGTGCTCGGCGTCGGTCTCCTGTTGTCGCTGCTGTTCGGCAGTATTGCCACCGCCGCGATTTATCCGCCGGCGATCATCGGCCGCGAGTTGTATTACGCGATTGCCCAGGGGGCATTCGGTGTCGGCGCGGTATTTTTTATCCTGACCATCCTGTTCGACTTGCTGGTGGCACGGCGCGGTTTTTGCCGTTACCTGTGTCCGGGTGGCGCACTGTACTCCCTGCTCGGTCGCTACCGGCTGCTGCGCATCCAGCGTGTTGTATCACAGTGTAACGATTGCAAAAAATGCAATGTCGTATGCGAGTTTGGTCTGGATCCGTTGCAGGATGGTTTTGGCCAGGAATGTAATAACTGTACCGCCTGTATCGCCGTGTGCCCGACCGATGCGCTGGAATTCAAACTCAGGCCACACGATCAACCGTACCAGGGACCGGGCCATCTCGGTCATGCCTATCGTGACGCGCAGCGTGAGGCAGAAAAACAATGAAACGGCGGCGTTTTCTGAAGCAGGTCAGCGCGATGTCGGTGCTGGCGTTGGCAGCTGCGACACCTTACGGTTTGTCCCGTCTGTTATCACCAACTGCCTATGCCGCACCACACCGGCATATCCCGTTGCCCGGCGCCTTGCCGGACCCGGATGATTTTGTTCGTGCCTGTATAGGTTGTGGTCTGTGCGGCGAGGTCTGCCCACCGCGTTGTATCGAATTCAAACAGCGTGAAGGCGCTGACCAGGTCAACACACCGTATATCAACCCGGAGAAAAAGGCCTGTATCCTGTGTAACAAGTGCATGGAGGTGTGTCCGACCGATGCCCTGACTGTCACGCCGGTACGCGACGTCCGCATGGGGATTGCGCAGATCGATCGCTCGGCCTGTTACCCGTGGGTGGACGAAGGGATCTGTGGTGCCTGTGTGGTGATCTGTCCGCTCGGTGAAGACGCGATCGGGTTTGAATTTGCCAATATCTACAAGCCCGCCGTAAGAGAAGGTTGCGTCGGGTGTGGGCAGTGTGTCGAGGTCTGCCCCGAACCAAGCCTGCCGATCCGCATCGTGGATCGCAGTGAGGGCACCGTCGCCAGGCATGGTGTCGCCGCGCGACGCAGAAGTTATTGAGTAAAACAGCCCAACGCAGAGGCACAGAGACGCAAAGGTCGCAGAGAATATATTGCTAAAGGATTAATTTTTCAGCGTACTCTGCGCCGTGTCGTCTTTGTGTTGGGTGTGTCGAGGTAATTTTCATGTATGCATTAAGGGTTGGTATATTTTGCTTGTTAGTTACAGGCTGTCTTTCGGCTGAAGCGCATCATGTCCTGGGACGGCCGTCGTACAGTCTCGGCGAGGATTCGAATACACCACCGAGCATGCAGGTGGAAACCCAGATCGGTGATTACTATGTCACCTACATGGCGTTTCCCGCCTTCCCGAAAGCGAATGAACAGGGCCGCGTCAACCTGTATGCCTCACGCATTGATAATGGTCTGCCGTTTGTCGGCAAGGTTACCTTCAAGGTGCGTGATGACAGCTGGTTCTCCAGCGCGGAAGAAGTTCTTGGCGTGCAGGAGATTGATGACAATGTCTACCGGCAGGGTTTCCTGTTTCGTGAGGACGGCAATTACATCATCACGGCCGAATTCGAAGCCGGTGGCGAGCCCTACACAATTGACTTCCCGTTGCGTATCGGCACACCGGCGCCGATCGGGCCGATTGGCATCACGGTAACAGTACTGATCGCGGTGCTGCTGGCGGTCAATATCCTGCAACGCAACAGAAAGTTCCGCCTCAAGGCGCAGCGCGGCAAACAGGACGGCACACTATGATCATGACCCACCCGGGCCTGCCCGCGGCATGGTTATGGCCGGCCATCGCGCTCATGCTACTGGCCCTGCTTGTCGTCGTGTTGCGCCCTCCCCGGGCTGGCAGCCGAACATGGTCGCTTCAGATGGAACGTGTCCCGGTGCTCGGCCGGCTGGCGCGATTGCTCAATGCCGGCCCCTGGCCGTTATTCGTTTTGAAGGCGATCGTCGCGGTGCTGTTCCTGCTCGTGATCGCCGCCGGCCTGTT
>JASFME010000033.1:0-13888 GCA_050117725.1 Granulosicoccaceae bacterium
CTCGCCACGGGCGAATCACTTGAAGCGCTCGTGATCACGAATGCGCTCGGCGAGAGCGGACAATTGCCACAGTTGCCAGGCGCAGCCGGTGTGCTCATGTTGCCGACGCCGGCCAGTGGTGTATTACGCCGCATCGAAGGGGTACTGGCGGCACAGCAGGTGACCGGTATCCGCGAGCTGGTGCTGAGCGTGCGCGAGGGATATCGGCTCGTGCCCTTGCCGGAAGGTGCGAGTTATCTCGGTTTTATATTTGCGACGGGGGACAGTCCGGGCAATGTCGAAGCTGCGTTGCGCAAGGCGCATGATTTACTGAATATTGTGATTGCGCCGGTATTTGACATCCATGACCGGCGCGGCGAGTTGCATGCTTAGATAAGGCGATTATTTCCTGCCCCCAGCCTGGAAGCCCTGCGGCAGCTGGCCCATATCGCCTTCCTTGAAGAAAAAACCACGCATGTGCATTTCGATGACTTCAATGCTGCGCGGGTCGGCCGTGTTCAGCCCGTTTTCATTGATGATCATGGTCAGGCGTTCCAGCCACTGTTGCCAGCCTTCCTTCGAGACATTGTCATAAATCCGCTGGCCGAGCTCGCCCGGGTACGGCGGCTTGTCGAGGCCTTCAGCCTGTTTGTTGGTGACGACACATTGCACGGTACGCGCCATGATGAATTACCTGTTGCTTGCCTGGGTTGCGAGGCCGGCCATTATAGCCGGCTTTAATACGGTTTGACCACGACCAGGATCACTATCGCGATCAGCAACAGCACCGGGAATTCGTTGAACCAGCGGTAAAACACGTGACTGTGGCGGTTGCGGTCATGCTTGAAGTCCGCAACATATTTGCCGCACAGAATGTGGTAGATAATGAGCAACACCACGAGCGCGAGCTTGGTCTTCAGCCAGCCGCTGCCGATGTATGCGGCCCAGGCATAATCGTACAGCAGCCAGATGCCGAACACGGCAGTGATGATGCCGCCCGGGGTCATGATGCCGTAGAACAGCTTGCGCTCCATGATCTTGAAACGCGCATTGCCGGCCTCGTCCTCGCACATGGCATGATAGACAAACAGCCGTGGCAGATAAAACAGGCCGGCAAACCAGGTCACCATAAAAATGATATGCAGGGCCTCAAGCCAGTGTGCCATGCTCAGCTCCTCGCCAGCATGGCCGCAATCTGGTTGCGCAGGGCGGTCATGTCCATGAGGCCGAGTTTCTTTTTCACGACCCGGCCATCCGGGTCGATCAGAAAGTTGGTCGGTGTCACCCTGACCTCGTCAAAGGCCTGCGCGACACTGCCATCGAGGTCGAGCGCGATCGTGTAGGGCAACGCGCGGCGCTCGGTGAAGGTCTTGACCAGGTTGGGCGGATCATAACTCATGGCGACGCCGATGATCATAAGCCCCTGGTCGGCGAATTGCTCATGCAGCGCCAGCAGATCCGGGATCTCCTCGATACAGGTGGCGCAGCTCGTGGCCCAGAAGGTCACCAGTACCGGGCGGCCACGCAGGCTATCGAGTTCGATGCGTTCACCCTCGAGCGTGGTCAGGGTGACCGAGGGGGCCTGGCCCAGCCCCGTGGGTGCCAGCCATACGCCGATGGCGAGGGCGAGCACGAGCAGTCCGGCGATGGCGATTGTGAAGTCTTTACGTTGCATGGGTGTTGATCATGTCAGTGTTCAGGGTTGGCTATTGTGCCGGCTTGACAAGGGGATGACCAGCACGGCACGGTTTCCCTCAGGCATTGTCACGTTTGTCTGTAGTTGCTGTTTCGCTTGTCGGCTCTGCCGGGCTGCGCAGAAACGGTATTGCCAGGGCCTCGTAGATCGAAACGTGGCACACCAGGCGCGAAACGCCATAGCCAAGGAAGGCCGTTGCCATGAGTGGCAAAACCATGCTGTGGTTGTCGGTCATCTCCATGACGATGACGAAGGCCGTGATCGGGGTCTGCACGACGCCGGCAAAATAGCCGACCATGCCGAGGATTATGATCGCGGTGACGGGCGTCGCGGGAAACAGGTTGGCAAACAGTTCGCCGAGACCCGCGCCGGTAGCCAGCGATGGCGCAAAAATTCCGCCGGGAATGCCGCTCAGGTAAGACACGACGGTAGCCAGCAGTTTCAAAAACGGAAAACTGTTAGCGAGTTCACCACTGCCGGTGATCAGCAGGCGTGCTTCTTCATAGCCCGTGCCATAGGTGTGGTTGCCGGACAGGAACCCGATAGTGGCGATACCAAGACCACACAGCGCAGCGATCAACAGGCCATACCTGGTGCGCAGTGGGGCCAGGCGTTGGCCACCCCAGATCAGTGTCTTGCTGAACAGGCCACCGAGCAGGCCACCGCCCAGACCGCAGACAAGTACCGCCATGACCCAGTCGGTGTCGAAGAGCAGTTCTGCCGAACTCGAGCCGAAATACGTGTAATTGCCGAGCATGGCCAGCGCCGTGATGCCAGAGATGATCACCGCAGTGAGCACGGTACCGCTGGTGCGCTGCTCAAATGAACGCCCCATTTCCTCGATGGCGAACACGATGCCGGCCAGCGGCGTATTGAAGGCGGCGGCGATGCCGGCCGCACTGCCGGCCAGGATCAGGCCGCGATCCATGTCATGGTGGGGAAACCGCGCCACGCGGCCAAGAGAAAACATGATGGAGGCACCGATATGCACGGTCGGGCCTTCACGGCCTATCGAGGCACCGCCCAGGAGTCCGAGCAGGGTCAGCAGGATCTTGCCAATAGCAATGCGTATCGAGAGCAGGGCAGTCCTGGTTGCGTGCGTTTTCAGTTGCAGCGCGGCGATGGACTGGGGGATACCGCTGCCCTGGGCGCCAGGAACGAAGCGCCGGGTCAACCAGGTCACGAGCACGAGGATCAGCGGTGAGATCACAAACGGCAGGTAGGGCGACCAGGCCACCATGTCACGGAACAATTGCTGGGCATGTTCGCTGGCAATGGCAAATATGGCAGCCAACAATCCCACCAGTACGGCACCACACCAGAACACGAGGCGGGTTTTCCATGCCTTGCGCGAGGTCAGGCGTTTCCGGGCATGGTGAAATTTTCCGGGCATGGTGATTGTTGTTCCTGTTGTGCGCGTCTGATGAGACACGATGCAAGCTGCTGACCTGCGTAGCCACGCAACTCACCCGGTCCGTATTGTGCGCCATTATGCCAGAACCGGGCTGGCGAGGTCAGGTTGGACTCCTGTTAATCAGCAACTCGTCGGCTGGAAGCGCCGGTTATGGTGTGAACCGTGGCGCGGGTATGGCGTGCAGTAATCACGCCAGCCGGGATTGCCTCATCTCATGAGCTGCACGGTTTTCTCGCATGAATTTCGTTAACTGTTTGCGGGGTCAAGGACGGCCTTGTAATATCAGGATATACTTATAAAGTAATATAAAATCAATAACTTGACTGCATGCACGGGTTTGTGCAGAATGCCCCACAGTTGCTGATGTATCTGTTTCTTGCACAGGATGTGCAAACCAAAACAACAATAAAACAAGCAATAAATAATAATAATAAACTATGACGACTCTGCGGCTCCGGCCGCTTTTTTTTTGCCTGAAACTGGCTCTTGTTACGAGCAATCCTTATCATTGCACCTTCTGGATTAACGCATGGTGTGTGAGGCAGGCATGATCAAGGTAGGTGTAGTGGGTGGAACCGGGTATACCGGTGTGGAATTGCTGCGGCTGTTGGCCGGGCATCCCGAGGTAACAGTGCAATGCATTACCTCGCGCTCGGAGGCGGGTATGCCGGTTTCTGAGTTGTTCCCAAGCCTGCGCGGTTATCTGGATATTGCCTTCAGTGCCCCCGATCCGGCCGTGCTTGGCACCTGTGACGTGGTTTTTTTCGCCACACCCAACGGTGTCGCAATGAAATTGACGCCAGCCCTGCTCGAGGCCGGGGTGCGCGTGATCGATCTGGCGGCTGATTTTCGCTTGAAGGATGCGGGACTCTGGGAGCAGTGGTACGGCGAGCCACATGCCTGTCCCGAACTGATCGAAGAAGCCGTGTACGGTCTGTGTGAGATCAACCGACAGGCAGTCAGTGGCGCGCGGTTAGTGGCCAACCCGGGTTGTTATCCCACTGCAGTACAACTCGGTTTCCTGCCGCTCATTGAACAGGGGATCATTGATCACTCACGGCTGATTGCCGATTGCAAGTCCGGCGTATCCGGCGCCGGCCGCAAGGCTGCGCTCGGCATCCTCATGAGTGAGGTCAACGAAAGTGTGAAGGCCTATGGTGTGCCGGGGCATCGGCACCTGCCGGAAATTCGCCAGGGGCTGACCGAGGCAGCCGCTGCCGAGGTGGGTCTGACATTTATCCCGCATCTCATGCCGATGACGCGGGGCATTCACGCCACGCTATACGCCGAACTGCACGCTCCTGATACCGATTTGCAGGCGCTGTATGAACAACGCTATGCCGGCGAGACCTTTGTTGATGTATTGCCGGCCGGCAGCCATCCGGAAACCCGGACGGTCAGGGGGGCGAATCACTGCCGGATCGCTGTGCACCGACCTCAGGATGGCAACACCGTGGTGGTGCTGTCGGTGATCGATAACCTGGTAAAGGGGGCCGCCGGCCAGGCCGTGCAAAACATGAATATTATGTTTGGTCTCGCCGAGGACAGCGGTCTTCGCGGCATTGCGTTGTTGCCCTAGGTTGACAGAATGGCGAAAAAACCATCTCCCCGGCTGATCGTTCGCGAGCATTTGCCGCACAAGCGTGCCGTACTTGTCGCACTGGCTATGTTGCTGGCCATTGGTCTGGCGTATGTTGCCTATGACTATGGCCATTCACGCGCCGGCTTTGATTATGAGTCTGTGCGGCAAGCACGGGACGACCTGCAGCAGGCGTTGACTGAACGTGAGCAAACGGTTGCCAGCCTGCAGGAGCGTGTAGCGGTGCTGGAGCGGGCGGCCGAGATTGAACAACAGGGCTACCACGAGGTGGATGAATCGCTGCGCAGCCTGCAATCCGAGATCCTTGAACTCAAGGAAGAGGTCGCGTTTTATCGCAGTATTGTTGCGCCACGGGAATCCTCGCGCGGCCTGCGTATCCAGCGCTTCAAGATCACCCCGGGGCGCGAGGCACACGCCTTTCGTTACAAGCTCGTGCTGACGCAGGTGATTAAGACCAGCAGAATTACCCGCGGCAATGTCGAGGTGAAAATCGAGGGGCTGCGCAAGGGTGAACACCAGGTCCTGGCGTTGAAGGACATCGCCACGGAAAAAGTCGACAAGTTGCCGTTTCGTTTCCGGTATTTCCAGAACTTCGAGGGCGACTTGTTGATCCCGGCAGATTTCACACCGAGCCGGGTCATGGTCAAGGTTGTCTCCAACCGCGTTACCCTGAAGAAAACCTTCGACTGGCCGATGTTCTCGCGCCCTGACGAGCCACTGAAAACCACGCTGCGATGAAGTCGGCTGCCTGTTCTGTCCTGCTGCCGTATTGTTCAGCGGCAAGCGCAGTCAGGCGAGCAAAACTGTGATGCGTTTAGGCATATACATCACTGGTAAAGTGCATAATGTTTGCCATAATGAAGTAATTGTTACAAGAACAGGCCGGTTAACGGTCGTCCGCCGCGGCATAGCCGGTGCGGCGATTTTCTGGCAGGAGATGGCATAGTAATGTTTGGACAGAAACGTAAACGCAATTCGTTCAATATCGAAACACTGGTTGGCCGCAATACGACGCTGAAGGGAGACATTCATTTCACGGGTGGCCTGCACATTGACGGGACTGTCAAGGGCAATGTGATTGCCGATGAAGGTTCATCCTCGGTGCTGAGCCTGAGTGAACATGGCTGCATCAAGGGGGAGGTGCGCGTCCCGAATGTCACCCTGAACGGCAAGGTCATGGGCGATGTGCATGCCAGCCAGGGTATCGAGCTGGCCTCGCATGCGAGTGTCACGGGTGACGTGTTCTACAACCTGATCGAAATGGCCATGGGCGCCGAGGTCAATGGCAAACTCGTGCATGTCTCCGAGGCTGAAACGGCCCAGGTTAAATCCGGGGACAAACCGGCGGCCAAGCCGGTACCGGTCAAGGAAACTGCCCCGCTGTCCGGTCAGAAGCTCGCCGGCAAATCTTGACCAAAATACTCGGGTAAGGTAGTATTATCAATATCTGAAATGCTAATATTCGCTTTGTTTCCCGAAACTCCGACAGGTTGCCAAGATGTCTACAGCCAATATTGAATTTACCGCTAACGCCGCGGACAAGGTTCGTGCCCTGATTGCCGAGGAAGGCAATGATGAACTCAAACTGCGCGTGTTTATAACAGGTGGTGGTTGTTCCGGTTTCCAGTATGGCTTCAAGTTCGATGAGAACATTAATGACGGCGATACCGTGGTTGAAACCAATGGTGTGACGCTCGTGGTTGACCCGATGAGCGAGCAGTACCTCATGGGTGCCAGAGTCGATTACCTGGAAAACCTGGAAGGTTCCCGGTTTGTCATCGACAACCCGAATGCCACCACGACCTGTGGATGCGGTTCTTCGTTCTCAGTATAAGCCGCTGGTAAGTCGATCCTTACAGAACATTCCGGCAGCGGCCACGCCGTGCCGGGATTTTTGTTATGCTAGGTGGCCGCATTGTGGCTTTTAAGGAATCACTTCCATGAACGAATATCTACCGGGCCTGGAAGGGGTCCCAGCAACCAAATCAAATATTTCCGATATCGATGGTGAACGCGGCATACTTGCCTACCGCGGCTACCCCATCGAACAACTTGCCGAGCACAGCACTTTTGAAGAAACGGCCTTGCTGTTGCTCGACGGTGTATTGCCGACGCAGGAAGAACTCGAAACCTTCGATCAGCAATTGCGCCGCAACCGCCAGGTCAAATACCACATCCGTGATCTTATGAAGACCCTGCCGGAAACCGGTCACCCGATGGACATGCTGCAGACCGCGATGGCCAGCCTGGGCATGTTTTACCCGGCGAAAGAGGCGCTGACCAGTAGTCACGTCAAGGATGACCTGGATTACGTGCACAACATGACCGTGAAGATCCTGGCGCGCATGGGCACGATCGTCGCGATGTGGCAACAAATCCGCAGTGGCTATGATCCGACCCCGCCTCGCGAGGACCTGAACTACGCACAGAACTTCCTGTACATGCTCAGTGGCGATGAACCGGACCCGTTACTGGCGCGGATTCTCGATGTCTGCCTGATCCTGCATGCCGAGCACACGATCAATGCCTCGACCTTCTCGGTACTCGTGAATGGTTCGACCCTGGCTTCACCTTACAGCGTGATCTCCGGCGCGATCGGCACGCTCTCCGGGCCGTTGCATGGCGGTGCCAACCAGAAGGTACTGGAGATGCTCGAGGAGATTGGCAGTCCCGACAGGGCCGATGAATATGTCGATAAGAAACTCGCCAACAAGGAAGTGATCTGGGGCATGGGGCATCGCGAATACAAGACCAGGGACCCGCGCGCCACGATCCTGCAGGGCCTGGTGCAAGAATTACTCGAAGCGCGCGGTGGCAAGGTCAACCCGATGTTCGAAACGGCGATAGCCGTGGAGAAAGCCGCGGAAGGCCGCCTCGCGCACAAGGGTGTGTATGCGAACGTGGATTTCTACTCCGGCATCCTCTACAAGGAAATGGGTATCCCGGCCGATCAGTTCACCGCGATCTTTGCGATTGCGCGTTGCGCCGGCTGGCTGGCGCACTGGCGTGAACAATTACGTGACAATCGCATCTTCCGTCCCACCCAGGTATACACGGGTGAACCGCTACGTGATTACATGCCACCCGATGAGCGTTAATCGTACAATAATGAATAACAAGGCCCGGTCTGCAGACCGGGCTTTTTTTTGCCAGCTGACATGATAATCTTCTCTCGATGTCCAGAAACACACGAACCGTTGCAGCTGTTGATCTTGGATCAAACAGTTTTCATCTTGTCGTCGCCCGTATCGTTGATGGGCATCTTGAAATCATCGATCGTATCAAGGAGATGGTGCGCCTTGCCTCCGGTCTTGATGAACACAAGAATCTGTCTGCCGATGCAATTGAGCGTGCACTGGCTTGCCTGGAACGTTTTGGCCAGCGCCTGCGCGATCATGAAACCGGCAGTGTGATTGCGGTAGGCACGAATACCTTGCGCTCGGCACGCGGTACCGAAAACTTTCTTGAACAGGCCGAGGAGAAGCTGGGCCACCCCATCGATATCATCTCGGGCATCGAAGAGGCGCGCCTCGTTTACCAGGGTGTGTCGCACAGTCTCGAACATGACGCCGAGACACGCCTGGTTATCGACATCGGCGGTGGCAGTACCGAATGCATTATTGGCCGGCAACAGCTACCCGAGTGCATGGAAAGCCTGTACATGGGCTGTGTCAGCTACAGCAAGCGCTTCTTCCCGGAGGGACAGATAACGGCGAAACGTTTCAAGCGTGCCGTACTGGCCGCACGCGTCGAGCTCGAGCCCTATGAGTCACGTTTTGGCAAGCCACACTGGGAGGAGGCTGTCGGTGCCTCGGGCACGATTCGTACTGTCGCTGAAGTGTTGCTGCAACAGAACTGGAGCGAGCGGGGTATCAGCCTGAACGGCTTGAATACACTTGCCGAGCATATTATTAAAGCCGGCCACTACAAGGAGTTTGCACTGGCCGGTCTGAGCAAGGAGCGTGCCCCGGTGTTTGCCGGTGGCATCGCGATCCTCAAGGCCCTGTTCGAGGCGCTGGGCATTGAACGTATGCGTGTCGCCAGTGGCGCCCTGCGTGAAGGGGCATTGATCGATTTGCTCGGTCGGTTGCGGCACGATGATATTCGTGAACGGACAGTCCGGCGGTTTATCGAACGTTTTGCCATCGATGCGCAACAGGCTCAACGCGTGCGTGATACGGCCTGCTACCTGTTTGACCTGGTTGAAGATGACTGGAAGCTGAAACCCACCGAAAAGGACATGTTGTGCTGGGCCGCGCAGTTCCATGAACTCGGCCTGACCATCGCGCATAGCCAGTATCACAAGCATGGCGCGTATATTCTGCGTAATGCCGACCTGCCGGGCTTTTCACGCCATGAGCAGGAGTTTCTCGCCAGCCTCGTGCGCGCCCACCGACGCAAGTTCCCCGTTACGGAAATGGAGACGGTGTCCCGGCCATGGAAACGTCGCAGTGTGCACCTGGCCGTGTTGTTAAGACTGGCCGTGTTATTGCAACGCAGTCGCAGCGATGTGCAATTGTCGGTGATCAGGATCGACGCCGGGAAAAAATCATTGCGCCTCGACCTGCCGGCAGAGTGGCTGGCCGAACATCCCTTGACGCAGTGCGATCTCGAAGAGGAATCCGGTTTTCTTGCCGCGGCCGGTTTTGAACTCGAACTGCCTGTTAGCTGAACTCAGCCAGTTCTTCGAGCAGGATCTGCTGGGCGACATACGGCTTTTGTCGCGCTGTGGGTGACAGGCGTTTGTAGCTACCATCTGGTTGCAGCAGCCAGGCCTGGCTGTTGTCTTTCAGATATTTGTCCAGATCCTTGATGATACGTTTGCGAATACGCTCATCCCCGATCGGGAAACAGGTCTCAACGCGGCGGTGCAGATTGCGATCCATAAGGTCAGCACTGGAACAATACACTTCCGGCTTACCCGCATTCTCAAAATAATAAATGCGTGTATGCTCGAGGAAACGGCCGATAATTGACCGCACCTGAATATTCTCCGACACGCCTGGTATGCCGGGTGTCAGACAACATATGCCACGCACGATCAGATCGATCTTCACCCCGGCCTGTGAGGCCTCGTACAGGGCCTTGATGATGTTGGCCTCAATCAGGCCGTTGACCTTGATAATGATACGTGATGACTTGCCCTTGCGCGCATTCTCCGCCTCGCGTTCGATCTTGTTCATCAAGGTATCAAACAACGTGAATGGCGACTGCAGCAGTTTCTTCATCTTGCTCGCCTTGCCAAGGCTGGTCAGTTGCATGAATACCTTGTGGACATCCTGGCCAACTTCCTTGTCGCAGGTCAGCAGGCCGTAGTCGGTATACAGTCGTGCTGTTCGCGGGTGATAGTTGCCCGTGCCAAGGTGCACATAGCGTACAAGGCGACGGCCTTCGCGCCGTACCACGAGCAACATCTTCGCATGGGTCTTGTAACCCACGACACCGAACACGACGTGGGCACCGGCCTCCTGCAAGCGGGTGGCCAATGCGATGTTGGCCTCTTCATCAAAACGCGCCCGCAGCTCGATCACGACCACGACTTCCTTGCCCGCCTGCGCCGCCTTGACCAGCGCATTGGCCACGGCCGAGTCCGGACCGGTGCGGTACAGGGTCTGCTTGATGGCAAGCACATCCGGGTCACTTGCCGCCTGGCGCACAAAATCGACCACCGGCGTGAAAGATTCGAAAGGGTGGTGCAGCAGGATGTCGTCATTACGTATCGCGCTGAAGATATCGCTGTGTTGCGTCACCGGGCGCGGCACACCCGGCGTGAACGGCGGATAGTTCAGTTCCGGGCGCTCGGCAATATCACATATCGCCAGCAGGCGGTTGAGGTTCACTGGCCCGTTCACCTGGTAGAGGTCCTGCGGGTTCAGTTCAAACTCCTTCAACAGGTAATCACTCATCTCTTTCGGACATTCATGCGCGACCTCGAGGCGCACAGAAGCACCGTAGCGCCGTGACAGAAGTTCACCCTCGACGGCGCGCATCAGGTCATCGATCTCTTCATCGTCAACAAACATGTCGCTGTTGCGCGTCATGCGGAACTGATAACAGCCAGTGGCCTGCATGCCGGGGAACAGGTCGCTGACATAGGCGTGGATCACCGAGGACAGGAACACGTAGTCACGCGGCCCGGTGCCTTCAACATCGGTCGGGATCTGGATCAGGCGTGGCAGTGAGCGCGGCGCCTGCACCACGGCAAAACCGCTGTTACGGCCAAACGCATCCTTGCCCTGTAACGAGACGATGAAGTTCAGACTCTTGTTGAGGATGCGCGGAAACGGGTGTGCCGGGTCGAGGCCGAGCGGGCTGAGGACGGGACTGAGTTCGTTGAGAAAATAGCGTCGCAGCCAGGCTTCCTGGTGTTCATTCCAGTTGCCACGGCGAATGAAACGGATGTTCTCCTGCTCGAGTAAAGGGAACATGACCTCGTTGAGGATGCGGTATTGTTCGTTTACAAGCTCATGCGCCTCTTCACTGATTGCGTTGAGTACCTCCTGCGGCGACATATTGTCCGGCCCAGCCTGGGTCGAGCGCAGTTCGGCCTTTTGTTTCATGCCGGCGACACGGATCTCGAAGAACTCATCGAGGTTGGTGCTGCTGATACACAAAAACCGCAGGCGCTCCAGCAGTGGCGTGTTTTCATCCATGGCCTGTGCCAGCACGCGCCAGTTGAACCGCAGCATGCTGAGTTCGCGATTGATATACAGTTCCGGTTTTTTCAGGTTAATCGTGTCCATGGATAAATACTGCCTCTTGATTTATAGCAGTGTAGTTATATGACAACGGTATGACAGTTTGATGTCAATCGTGGCGGACAATGCGGCCCGCATACACGGCACCCAGCACCACCGGATGACGGGCACCGGTGACAGTGGGCAGGTTGCCGGGCAGACCGTCCAGTGTGCGTTTGGCAAGCCAGGCGAAGCCGATGGCCTCGAGCCAGTCGGGATCGAGATCGTAGTCCTCGCTGGAACGGACCTGCTGATGTTCCAGCAATGCCTGCAGGCGGAACATGAGCGTCGTGTTGTGTACACCACCACCGCATACAATCACGGTGTCGGCCTGCGCGGCATAGGCGCTGATGGCATCGGCGATGCTGCGCGCGGTCAGCTCGCACAGGGTGGCCTGCACATGCTTGTGCGGACGGCGCTTGCTGCCCCGTTTCAGGTGGCGGTTTAGCCAGGCGGCATTAAACAGGTCGCGGCCGGTGGATTTAGGTGGCGCCTGCTGGAAGTACTTGTCCTTGAGCATGCCCTTGAGCAGGGCATCATCGACCTTGCCCGTGGCGGCCCATGCGCCATTGTGATCATAGGGCTGACCGTGATGCTCGCGTGCCCAGAGATCCATGAGCACGTTGCCCGGCCCGGTATCAAAACCGTTGACCGGCTGTTCGGGATCGGCGGGCAACAGCGTGATATTCGCCATGCCGCCGATGTTCAGGATGACGCGGTTTTGATCATGCACGCGCAACAGCGCATTGTGCACGGCCGGCATGAGGGGGGCGCCCTGACCGCCGGCAGCCACATCGCGGCGGCGGAAATCGGCGACCGTGGTGATACCGGTGCGTTCAGCAATTGTATTGGCATCGCCGATCTGCACGGTCCAGGCCGGGTCGCCATCAGGCACATGGCGGATCGTCTGGCCGTGGCTGCCGATCGCCTCGATGTCGTGCGGCGCGACATTGGCATGTGCGCACAGGTTCAGCACTGCATCGGCGAGTTCGCGGCCAAGCAGGATATCGGCCCCGGCCATGTTCGCGAGTTCACCGCGTGCCGGGCGATTCAATGCCAGCAGTGTATCGCGCAACGGTTCGGGCAGGGGATGCTTGTGACCGGCGATGAATTCAGGATCGTTATGCCCGGGGGTGTCAGCAAGACGCACCAGTACGGCATCGATCGCGTCAAGGCTCGTGCCTGACATGAGACCGATATAATAGCCGGTCACGGAAATCAGTTGTCGCGCAGGGCGACCCGGGTACGCTGCAGGCCGTCGAGTTGGGCAATCAGGCCGCTGGTCTGGTTGATGAAATCGTTTTTGTAACGCTTGTCGAGGGGCGAGGCGCTGGGCAGTTTCACCGTCAGCGGGTTGCGGTGGGCGCCGTGCACGCGGAATTCATAATGCAGGTGCGGGCCGGTGGCGCGCCCGGTACTGCCGACGTAGCCAATGATCTGGCCCTGTTTGACGCGACTGCCATGGCGGGCATGACGGTTGTAATTGTTCAGGTGTGCGTACAGCGTCGTGTAGGTGCTGCCATGGCGGATGATGACGGTTTTGCCATAGCCGCCCTTGCGGCCACGGTGAATGATCTTGCCATCGCCCGTGGCACGTACCGGCGTACCGCGCGACGCGGCATAGTCGACGCCCGTGTGCATGCGCATGCGGTTCAGGATCGGGTGTTTGCGTTTGCCAAAGCGGGAACTGATGCGACGGAAATCGACGGGTGAGCGCAGGAAGGCCTTGCGCATGTTCAGCCCATCCGGTGTGTAATAACTGGTGTCGCCCTTCGGTGTGGTATAGCGCACGGCCCGCACATTGCGGCCCTGGTTGATGAACTCGGCGGCGAGGATATTGCCGACGCCGTGTTTTTCACCATCGAGCCAGAGTTCCTCGTAGACGAGGCGAAATTCATCGCCACGACGAATATCGAGGGCAAAGTCGATATCCCAGCCGAAGATCGCGGCCAGATTCATGGTCACGGATTCGGCCAGCCCGGCGCGTTGTGCGGCAAGGAACAGCGAGTCGTCGATACGGCCCTGGCTGTAGGCAATACGGCGTTCGTATTCGCGTTCAACGGGCTGTACCTCGTAGCCGTCCACACTGCGCTTGACGTGCAATTGCCGGGTCGGGCTCTGCACATGCACAAGTTCCTGCAGGCCATCTTCGCTGGTGCGCAGGCGGATGGTCTCGCCGGGGCGGATTTTTTTCAGTTGCTGCGCCTGTTTGTTGCTGTGCAGGATCGTGTGCAGGGTGGTGGCGCTCAGGCCCTCGCGGCTGAAGACCGCGGCCAGCGTGTCACCGCGCTTGATGCGTACCTCGCGCCAAGGTGATTCGTCACCGGTGACGGTAGAGGGTTCGTCCGGTGAGATTGCGGCCTTCTTCTCAAGGGCACTATCCGGGCCGGTGGTCGGCAGGGGCAGTTGTTCCTCGACGACTTGCTGGGGGAGCAGCGAACTGGTCGAGGCCTGCTGGGCTT
>JASFME010000034.1:0-13832 GCA_050117725.1 Granulosicoccaceae bacterium
TGACTACGGCTATGACCCCGGTGCTGAAACCGATGACGAGGATGAAAAATAGACCAGGGTGCCACTACACACCTCAGGCAGTCATTAATTCATCCACTGAAATCGCCAGTTCATAACGCTCTTTTGCTACCTGTAGCATCGACTCTGCAAACTGCGGATGTTCACGCAAAATACGGCTAAAATCGGCCTTTTTCAGCACAAGCAGATCACACAGGCTGCGGGCGCGCACTGTCGCCGTACGCGGCGTTGACAAGAGCAACCCAACCTCGCCAAAGAAGTCACCATCCTTGAGGACTTCCACTGTATTGCCAGCGGCATCGATCACATCCACCTCGCCACGGCATATAAAGTACATTTCGCCTGCCGGTTCATTGATTTCAATAATGGTATCGCCGCCCTCGGCCGTATCAGGCGCCAGCGCCATAATCACAGAATTCAACAACAACGGATCGGCACCCTTGAACATGGGCAATTCTTCAAGCACATCCGGTGTAATCACCTCAAACCAGCTGCGACCGTCTTTTTCGAGCAATTCATAGGCCGCTTTTGGCCCCCAGGAATTACGCGTGTAATTCGGGAAATCATGCGCCGGGGTCTTCGCCCAGTAATCGAGCATTGGTTGCGCCACGCGCCACGCGGCCTCGACCAGATCGCCGCGTGAAAACAGGGTCGCATCACCACGCGAACAGGAATAAATCATGACTTCGTAGCCCGTGTAACGCGAGGCCTTGAAGTTGTCGCCATAATTAAAGGCCATATCAACCTGCTGTAATTGCAGGGTCGGACCTGGCACCTTGGCCTGGAACAGTAACTCGATTGCCTGGTAGGGTTGCACGTGGAAGACCAGCCGGTTGGCTGACAAATGCCGGACCGGCGTGCCCTTGAATATGGTCTGCGGTGCCCGTTTGAATTCAACGATGATCTCGGTACTGCGTTTCCACAAGGCCTTGCCGGAACGCAGGTAGATAGGCACGCCTTCCCAGCGCCAGTTATCGATTTGCAATTTTGCCGCAGCATAGGTCTCGGTGCGTGAATCATCGGCAACATCACTCTCCTGCCGGTAACCTGGCTTGTCGATTTCACCGTCATCCTTATATGAAGGACCATACTGACCACGCACAGTATTTTCTGCAACTTCCTGCTCTGAATAAACACGTACCGACTCGAGCAACTTGGCCTTTTCATTGCGGATCGCATCGGGTTCAAACGAGCCAGGTGGTTCCATGCACAGGTAGGCAAGCATCTGGAACATGTGATTCTGCATCATGTCTCGCAATACGCCGGATGAATCGTAATAACCACCACGACCCTGAACATCTACGGCTTCGCAGACATTGAACTGGATATTGTCGATATAGTTCTTGTTCCACAGTGGCTCGAACATACCGTTGGAGAACCGGAAGGCGAGCAGGTTCTGCACGGTTTCCTTGCCGAGGTAATGATCGACACGGAAGATTTGGCTTTCGTCCCAGTACTGCAGGACATCACGGTTCAACTGCAGGGCAGAGTCGAGGTCAGTACCAAACGGCTTTTCTACAATGATGCGTTTCCAGCCATTGCCTTCCTGGAAACCCGCCTTGTACAGGTTTTCACAAATCTGGCCGAAGAAACGTGGCGCCGTCGCAAAGTAAAACATGACGTTGCCATTGGCCTGGTACTGCTCATCCAGTTCAGCGACCTTTGTCTTGAGCCGTTTGAAATGTTCGAGATCATCAAAGCGGCCCGAGGCAAAGTTAAAACGGGAAACCAGTTCATCCCACTTGTCCTGCTCGAATTCCTTGCGGGTATGGAAGGCATGGATGCCCTCCTCCTTGTCACTGAGGCGCTCGCGAAATGTGTTGCTGTCGATTTCCCGGGTGGCGGTGCCGAGTACGGCGAAATTATCCGGCAGCAGTCCATCACAGGTCAGGTTGTACAACGCCGGCACTAACAGGCGCTTGGTCAAATCCCCCGAGGCGCCAAAAATCACCATGATGCAGGGTTCACCCTGCGGGTTGTCACCCGTTTCTTGCAGACCCACCGAAATTTCCCCGGCCACGTGTTCGCTCATGCTGACGTCCCCTTATTATTGTTAACGGCATAAAGCAGGCTGTAATGCAATGAGTGTAACGGATTTCAATCTGTGCGTCTTAATCGATGATCGCTGGCCCGGCTTGTCCTGCATTTTTCACGGGATCAGCATGCACCGCTATGAGGTGGCCGGTCCAGGATGTTAGAATACCGCCCCTTGATACACACCGGACATCCAGCTTCTCATGCCGCATAGCCGCATCCGCGAAATTCCCTATAACTACACCTCGTTTTCCGACCGGGAAATTGTGATTCGTTTTCTCGGGGAAGACATGTGGCAGGTGCTGGAGACATTGCGCGGCGAACGTGTCACCGGGCGCTCGGCGCGGATGCTGTTCGAGATCCTCGGCGATATGTGGGTGGTCACACGCAACCCGTTCATCCAGGATGACCTGCTCGAAACCCCTAAGCGCCGCCAGTCCCTGAGCCACGCGCTGCACCATCGCCTCGACCAGGTAGTCGCGCGTGCCGGGGGTAATGAACTGGCGCTGCAGCTGGCGGAAAAAACCCGCCAGGCGATCAGTCGCTTCGAGGAGTGCCTGAATGGACAAAAGGCACTGCGCAACAAGGTGCGAAAATCACTGGCACGTGTCACCCGGCGCGACAATATCGATTTCTCCGGACTGGCGCGTGTCTCGCACGTCACCGATGCCAGTGACTGGCGCGTCGAGTACCCGCTGGTCGTGGTCAACCCGGATACCGAGCAGGAAGTGCTCGAGGTCGTCAGGGCATGCATCGAACTCGGGCTGAGCATCATCCCGCGTGGTGGCGGTACCGGCTATACCGGTGGTGCAGTGCCGCTGACCACTGATGCCGTGGTCATCAATACCGAAAAACTCGACATGCTCGGCCAGGTCGAGCTACGTCAACTTGATGGTGTCAAAGCCAGGGTACCGACCATTCATGCCGGTGCCGGGGTGGTCACGCGCAGTGTCAGTGAACGTGCCGAACACAATGGCTACGCGTTTGCCGTCGATCCGACCTCGCAGGACGCCTCGACGATTGGCGGCAACATCGCCATGAATGCCGGCGGCAAAAAGGCCGTAGCCTGGGGCACGACCCTGGATAATCTCGCCTCCTGGCGCATGGTCACGCCGGATGCACACTGGCTCGAGGTGGAGCGGCTCGATCACAATCTCGGCAAGATCCATGAACAACCGGTAGTGCGCTTTCGCGTGCAAAAATATGCTGCGGATGGCAAAACCCCGGTTGCCGACGCCGAAATCCTCGAGATACCCGGTGATGTATTCCGCCTGCGCGGCCTGGGCAAGGATGTCACGAACAAGACCCTGAACGGTCTGCCCGGTATCCAGAAGGAAGGCTGTGACGGCCTGATCACCTCGGCACGCTTTATCCTGCACACCATGCCCGCGCACATCCGTACTGTCTGTCTCGAATTCTTCGACCCGGATCTGCAGCGTGCCGTACCGGCCATTGTTGAAACCAAGGATTACCTCGACGGCAAGGATGGCATCATGCTGACCGGCATGGAACACCTCGATGAACGCTACGTGCGTGCCGTACGCTACAGCACGAAAACCCCGCGTGCCGACCTGCCAAAAATGGTACTGGTGATCGATGTCGCCGGTGACGATGACGACACGGTTGCCGGGGCCGCCTCCAGGATCGTGAGCATGGCCAATGCGCGCGGCGCGGAAGGCTTCGTCGCGGTCAGTCGTGAAGCGCGGCAACGCTTCTGGGCCGACCGTGCCCGCACTGCGGCGATTGCCTCACACACCAATGCTTTCAAGATCAACGAAGACGTCGTGATCCCGCTACCTCGTCTGGTCGAGTACAGCGAACAGATCGAACGCATCAATATCGAGCTGTCCACCTCGAACAAGTTGAAGATGATCAACGCGGTCCTCGACTACCTGTCCGGCGACATACCCGAACTGGATAATACCCGGTTCGAAAGTACCGAGGAAAACACCGCGATCCTCGAGGCCAAGCGGCAGGCAGCCATCGAACACCTGCAGGCCACGCATCATCGCTGGGCGGCGATTATTGAACACATCGATGAACCGGCCCGCGAGCACCTCGCGCTGCTGGACGAGGCCCTGCACGACAGGCTGCAGGGCAACGAGACCCTGTTCCGCCTGTTACAGCGTCGCGAGTTGCGGATATCCTATCGCAAGCTGGTTGAACAACCTCTGAAGGAAATCTACGCCGGCCACGACATGCAGGCCGTGCGCGACAGGCTCGACAAGATCCACGCCCGCTTGCGTAGCAGCCGGCTGTTTGTCGCCACACACATGCATGCCGGCGATGGCAACGTGCATACCAACATCCCGGTGCACTCTAATGATTATGAAATGCTGCACGAAGCTGACCGCGTCGTGGAACGTATTATGGCGATCGCCACCGATCTCGGCGGCGTTGTCTCCGGTGAACACGGCATCGGCCTGACCAAGTTCCAGTTCCTGGGCAAGCAGGCCATCAATGAGTTTACGCAATACAAACAACATGCCGACCCGCATCAGCGTTTCAACAGCGGCAAGCTGTTACCCGGCTCTGGCCTGCAAAATGCCTACACGCCGTCATTGCGCCTGTTGCAACAGGAAGCGCTGATCCTCGAAGCCAGTGAACTCGGCGAACTCAACAATGCCATCAAGGACTGCCTGCGTTGCGGCAAATGCAAACCGGTATGCAATACACATATTCCGCGCGCCAACCTGCTGTATTCACCGCGCAACAAGATCCTGGCAACGGGGCTGTTGATCGAAGCCTTCCTGTATGAAGAGCAGACCCGTCGCGGTCTGTCCGTGCGACACTTTGATGAAATGAACGATGTCGCCGATCATTGCACGATCTGCCACAAGTGTGAGGCGCCCTGTCCGGTCGACATCGATTTTGGCGATGTTACGGTGCAGATGCGTACCATCCTGAAATCACACAACCAGAAACGCAGCAGCCTCGGTACCCGGTTATCGATGGCCTACCTGAATGCTACCGATCCTGCCCGGGTCAAGTTGCTTTACACGGGTGTGATCCGCACGGGTTACGCGATGCAGCGTTTTGCCAGTCGCCTGGCGAAAAAATTCCTCCCGTATCGTTTGCCGGCAAGGCCCGCCAGTACGAATGAACGCACCTCGGTTGCCGTGCAGTTTGTCCACATGCTCGACAAACCCTTGCCGCAACGTATACCCCGACGTACCACGCGGGCATTACTCGACATTGAAGACAACAAGACTGTGCCGATTTTGCGTAACCCGGCGAAGGTCAATGATGACAGTGACAGCGTGTTCTATTTCCCGGGCTGCGGTTCCGAACGCCTGTTTGGCGAAATCAGCATGGCAACCCTGGCCATGCTGTATAAGAGCGGGGCGCGAACAGTCCTGCCGCCCGGTTACCTGTGTTGTGGCTACCCGCAAAGCGCCAACGGTGACAGCGACCGGGCGCGCAAGATCTCAACCGACAACCAGGTATTGTTTCACCGCATCGCCAACACGCTGAACTATCTCGACATCAAGACCGTGCTCGTATCTTGTGGCACCTGCATGGATCAACTGTTGCAGTACCAGTTCAACAAGATCTTTCCTGGTTGCCGGCTACTCGATATTCATGAATACCTGCACGAAAAAGGCCTGACAACCAGCACAAAGGCTACGGGTACTACGTATCTGTATCACGATCCATGTCATAGCCCGATGAAAAAACATAATCCAGTCAATGTAGCCGCCAACCTGCTCAATGCTGAGGTCATGAATTCGGATCGCTGCTGTGGCGAAGCCGGTACATTTGCCGTAAACCGCCCCGATATCGCCACCCAGGTCCGTTATCGCAAACTCGAGGAACTGAATATGGGTATCGAGCAGATGCGCGAGCAGCATGGCAGCCGACCTGAAAAAATTCTGACCAGTTGCCCGGCCTGCAAACAGGGCCTGTCACGCTACGGCGACGATACCGACCTCGAGGTTGATTACATCGTGGTTGAACTGGCACGCCAGTTAAACGGTGACGACTGGGAGAAGGATTTTATCGCGAACATCTCGCGTGGCGGCATCGAGCGTGTCTTGTTATAAGCACCGGCCTGTCCGTTACTGCATGTGCTGCCGATAGCGTTTCTGATCTTTCTGCGGGAAACTTCCTCCCGATAAAGGTGCTTCACACTTCCGCCCCTGCCCCATCACGCACCAATGCTGTGCCGGCCAGAAGTAAACTTCACCGTATAGATTATATAACACCATGTTAAATATAATTTTTTGCAACCGGGCATGATCAATGCATCGTTAATGCCGAGCAACACTGAACAATATCATTTACTTGTCATGTGGCTGGTGTATTGTTGGCTATAATAGCATTGCCCTGTATCAGGCAATACGTCGGCATTAACTGTGTGCAAATGGAGGATGTACTTATGCCCCCGACTAGCGGTTCAAGGAAAAAGGCCAGCAAGAAAAAGACGGCCAGGAAAGTGAAATCAACCACCAGCGCAAAAAACAAAACCAGTCCGAAAAAGAAGGCCGGCAAAAAAATATCCGGCAAACGCACGAATAAACCTGCAGCAAAAGCCATCAGTCCGGTACAGCGGCACGCCATGATCTGCGAGGCAGCCTATTACCTCGCCGAACAGCGTGGCTTCTCGGGCAACAGCGATATGGATGACTGGCTGGCGGCCGAGGCCCTGATCGACAGCCAACTGGGATAAACCCATACACCTGTAAATTATGCGGTTAATACCCCAGCTCTTTACTCAGGTATTGAAATAATATTTATTAATACCTATATTAGTGTTTAGTTACATGCTAATAGTTGGTGTTTATTCAATCAATCCTGACAGGAGGTGCAGCACTATGGCTAGTCTGATTAATGGTTTTCCGCATGACGGTATCGTCACCATCAACCGCGTGATTCTGAAACCGGAATACACTATCGACGACCTGCAGGAACGCGTTGCCGTGCTGTGTGAAAACGTCAAAACCTACCACTCGGATACCGGCTTTGTTGGTGGATTTGTCTGCCTCAACAGTGGCCAGATTTCTAACGAAGGCAGCACTATCGGCCAGGCCGTGGAAAGCGGCCTGAAAGAAAAGGAAGCCCTGATCATCACCTTCTGGAAAACCTTCGCTGACCACGAGGCCTCACACAAGAGCGAAACCTTCCAGCCGCTGTTCCAGGAGGTCCTTGAACTGTGCGAAAACGGCAACGAGGAAATCGCCTACGACATGCTCTGGTCCGGCGCCGCCTATAACGCCGAGGAGGCCAGGGCCGCGCAGCAAGCCAAGGCTATGTATGCCAGCTAACCGCTGCCGCTAACACGCAAAAACGGGGTACTCAGGGTACCCCGTTATTTTGCGGCCGGGTTGTTTTGCCCGGCCGATTGCCTACAATGCATCCTCACATCAAACAGGGTATTTGTTGATCATGAGCATGCAACGTCCCGGCCCGGTTATCGCCATTTGTATTGTCTGGGCCGCCTTTACCGGTTTTCGCTTTTTTAATTTCCTGAACGCCGACATGTCGCTACTGCCACAGTGGTTCCCGGTGTATTACACGCTCATGACAACAGTCGCCGTGATCGGCATCGCCGGCCTGTGGAGCATGCGTAAATGGGGGATCCTCGTGTTTGCCGCCGCGGTTGCGTTCGAGCAGGTAATCATCGTCAGTCAGCAGCAATGGCATATCATCAGCCTGTTACTGCCGATGATGGTACTCATGGTTGCCGCTGCACATATCCACGACATGCGCTGACAGCCGCCGGGCTCAGCCAGGCGGCCAGCCCATGCCCCGCCCGGCCAGTAAGTGCAGGTGGATGTGGAACACCGTCTGGCCGGCATCGGCGTTACAGTTTATCAGGGTGCGGTAACCGCTTTCCGCATAACCGGCCTGGCCAGCCACTTCGCGGGCGGCCAGGTACATTTGCCCGACCAGCCCGGCATCACTGTCCTGCAGATCATTCAGGGTCGAGATATGCCGTTTCGGTACGACCAGCACGTGCATCGGTGCCTGCGGGTTGATATCACGAAACGCCAGGACCTGTTCATTTTCGAACACTACATCAGGCTGAATTTCACCGGAAACGAATTTGCAAAACAGGCAATCACTCATGCTGGCGGGTCCTCGCGTGTCTGGAAACGGGCTTGTCTCTGATCCGACCACAAAATTCCGTTACAAACAAGCAGATAGCCCCGTATTGCGGCAGACCGCGGAGATCGTTAAGCTACGCGCCTCATTACTACAGCAGCAGAAATCAGCCGCTTTTTAACCAGTTTCGAGTCGTATCCATGTCAGCCCCGAACCGTACCCGCGTCGGTATTATTTCCGACACACACAGCCATCTCGACCCGCGCATTGCCGATGTCCTGCGTGGCTGCGATATTGCCGTGCATGCCGGGGATATCATGGGCAAGCACGTCCTTGATGCGATGCGGCCTGCCGGCGGTGAAATCATTGCCGTGCGTGGCAATAACGACACGCGGGCCCAATGGCAGGCGGAGCACCACGAAGCCCTGCATGCACTTGGCTTCGAGGCCCGGCTCGACCTGCCCGGTGGCCAGGCCATCGTCCTGCATGGTCATGAACACTGGACCGAACAGGGCCTGCACGATGTCCTGCGCGAACGCTTCCCGCACGTGCGCCTTATAATCTACGGCCACAGCCATAAACTCGTCTGTGATCTCGATACATTCCCCTGGGTCATCAATCCCGGTGCGGCCGGACGTATCCGCACCCACGGTGGCCCTTCCTGCCTGATACTCGATGCCAGCGAGGATGACTGGCAAATCGATACCATCCGCTTCGCCGAGGCCGGTCAGATTGCCATCTGATAGTTGACCTGCAAGGTTTTTTTTCGCAGCATAAGCAGGTAGCCGCAGGAAGCGGTGTATTAACCTGTGTTCAGAACACGAAAATACCAACAATATAAGGAATATGGGGGAAGTGCCATGCTGTACTGGTTAGATAGTTGGCTGCTTCGACATATGTACCGCGCCATGAACAAGCCGCCGGTACACATCAGCCTGTGGAATGGCCTGGTCATCAGGCCCGAGAGTGGCCTTGAACCGGTAGCACACATCCGCATCCATAACCGCGGCAGTTTCTATCGCCTGTTTCTCAACCCGGATCTCTATTTTGGTGAGGGCTATAGCCGTGGTGACATAGAAATCCAGGGCGATCTCGTGCAAGGCCTCGAAGCCTGTTACAACGGCATGCGCCAAGGCCCGCGCAGTCGATTGGCGAAAATGATCACGTACTGGCAGGCACGCCCGCGTCGTAACACCCCGGACGGATCAAAACGCCATATTCATCATCACTACGATATCGGCAATGATTTCTACCGCCTGTGGCTGGACAGGCATGCCATGCAATATACCTGCGCCTATTACCCTAGCCGGGATGCCACGCTGGAAGACGCACAAATTGCAAAAATGGATCATGTCGCGCGCAAATTACAGCTCAAGCCCGGCGACACCGTCGTTGAAGCAGGCTGTGGCTGGGGCGCGCTCGGCCTGCATTTCGCCAGGCATTATGGTGTGAACGTACGTGCCTATAATATTTCCCACCAGCAAATCCTGTACGCACGTGAGCAGGCAAAGTTGCACGGTGTCGAAGACAAGATTGAATATGTCGAGGATGACTACCGCAACATCACTGGCAGCTATGATGTATTTGTGTCCGTCGGCATGCTCGAGCACGTTGGCCTGCAGAATTACAAGGAGTTGAGCAATGTCATCTCACGCTGCCTGCGCGAGGACGGTCGTGGCCTGATTCACAGCATTGGCCGCAACCGTGCCGCACGCATGAATGCATGGATTGAACGGAATATCTTCCCTGGCGCCTACCCGCCGACGTTACGTGAGGCCATGGATATCTTCGAGCCCAACAACTTCTCCGTGCTCGATGTTGAGAACCTTCGCCTGCACTATGCACAAACCCTCACACACTGGCTTGAACGTTATGACGAGCAAGCCGATACGGTACTGGACATGTTTGACGAACGGTTCGTACGTGCCTGGCGCCTGTATCTGGCCGGCTCGATTGCCGCCTTTACCAGCGGTACGCTGCAATTATTCCAGATCACGTTTGCACCGGGCGAAAGTAACAACATCCCCTGGACGCGTGAACATATTTATCGTGATGAACCTGTCGATGAACCAAACAGCGAGGTCGTATGGAAACGTGCGATGTCCTGATCGTCGGCGGTGGACCGGCCGGCTCCACCTGCGCCCGTGAACTGCAACGCGCCGGCCTTGATGTCATCGTCCTCGACAAGGCGCAGTTTCCCCGTGACAAGATCTGTGCCGGCTGGGTCACCCCCGCGGTCATGGAATCACTGGGCATCGATCCCGACGAATATGGCCGCAACCATACCCTGCAACCGATCAGCGCGTTTCGTACCAGCCGCCTCGGCGACGACCCGATCCTGACGCGTTTTGACCATGTCATCAGTTACGGTATTCGCCGTTGTGAATTTGACGACTACCTGCTGCGCCGCTGTGGCGCCCGCCTGCGTCTCGGCGAGAAATTGAGCAGTATTGAAAAACAGGGTGCCCACTGGATCATCAATGGCAATATCAAAACGCCGCTGGTGATAGGTGCGGGCGGCCACTACTGCCCGGTGGCGCGTTTCATGGGTGCGAAGCTCGGCGCTGCGGAACTCCCCGTCGCGGCACAGGAAATCGAGTTTGTCCTGAATGACGACCAGTTACGCCACTGCCCGGTGGAAGCCGACACGCCGGAACTGTTTTTCACCCGGGACCTGAAGGGGTATGGCTGGATATTCCGCAAAGGCAACTACCTGAACATCGGCCTGGGCCGGCAGGACAACAACAAGCTGGCAGGACATGTCGATGACTTCGTCACACAGCTGCAACAGGCCGGGCGTATTCCGGCCGATCTGCCCAAGTTCAGCGGCCATGCCTACCTGCTCTATCCCGATGCCCCCCGCAAGGTGCTTATGGATAACATGCTGCTGATTGGTGACGCGGCCGGTCTGGCCTATCCGCAAAGTGGTGAAGGTATCCGGCCCGCCATCGAATCCGCGCTGCTCGCCGCCAACACGATTATCAGCGCCGATCATGACTACAGTGCGGCACGGCTGCAGGCCTATGAACGCGCCCTCGCGGAACGCTTCGGCAAGCGGGGCCGCGGCTTGCTCGGCCAGCTTGTCCCCCATGCCCTGAAACAACAACTGGCCGGCCTGCTCATGCGTATGCCCTGGTTTGCCCGCCATGTGATCATTGATCGCTGGTTCCTGCACAGCCAGCAGGCACCACTGTTACCGGGTATCTGAAATGGTTATTGGCGATGCGAAGCGCCGCAATCACTAGCGGGTCAGTCCTCGTCGCCGGTGGCGACCGGCCGGTCAGGGTCACTGCACCACTCACTCCATGAACCGACATACAGGCGGGCACCGCTCAACCCGGCATGCTGCATGGCCAGCAGGTTATGACAGGCCGTCACGCCGGAACCACACATGTGTACTACTGAGGCAGCCGAATTGTCTTCAAGATACGGTGTCCAGAGTTTGCGCAGTGCCTCTGGCGGCAGGAAGCGGCCTGATTCATCCAGGTTGCGCATGAAGAAATGATTGGTTGCGCCCGGCACATGGCCCGCGACCGGGTCCAGGGGTTCCTGCTCGCCCCTGAAACGGCCCGGGTCACGTGCATCAATCAGGCTAACCGTGTGCTCGACAAGAAGCTGCTGCAGTTCCTCAACCGGCACTGCCGGGGACAGAATATCACCGGCAGTAAAATCACCCGGTTGCCTGTCAGGCACATCGGTCGTCAGCTGCCCGCCACTCTCACACCAGGCTTTCCAGCCACCATCGAGCACGGCAACCTTGTCGTGGCCGAGCCAACGCAACAACCACCACAGGCGTGATGCCATGGCCCCGCCCTGCGCATCGTATGCAACCAGCTGGCTGTCGCGGTTCACTCCCCATTCACGCAGGCGTGCTGCCAGGCTTTCACGATCCGGCAACGGGTGACGGCCATTTACGCCGGTTTTTTTACCGGCCAGGTCATTATCGAGGTGCGCGTACACCGCACCGGGAATATGCCCCTCGTCGTAGGACGCCTGCCCCGCTGTGACTTCGTTCAGGTTAAACCGGCAATCAATGACACACAGATCAGACTGCCCGAGTTGCCGCGCCAGATCGTCGGCGGATATGAGTGTGGTATAGGCCATGGGCAGAGACTATAAGAAATGTAAACGCCCGCGACAAGCGCGGGCGTTTACATTTTCGCGATAGTTGCGGAGCTATTTGAGTTTTCCCAGCGCCTTGCCGTTACCATTACCACCGGCATTACCATGCACTGCTCCTCCACCCGCACTGACGATACCCTGGCCACCTGCAGGTGCATGACCATAGGCATTTCCCTGTCCATGTGATTTCACTGCCTGTGAATTGCCGGCCGCAATACTGCCAATCGAGCTGCCACCCGCGGTGACAATACCGCGCCCATAGCCGTGTCCATTTGAAACATGCGTGGTTTTGATTTTTGGCGATGCGCCACGCGCATTGCGTGTAGTTGCAGTATCAGCTGTGTCAGTTGTACTCACATCACCCGTCGTGGAGCCGGATGACACCGTAGTTGGCGCGCTATAGACCTTGCCCGACTTCAGCCCGCTCATCACATGACCAAGCTTCGTGTCGTATTGCTGGGCAATCTCGCCCCAGCCCATTCCTTCGCTGCGCAAGGCCAATACACCTTCGAGTTCGATTACCTGGCCATCACTCGTGGTAATACTGCCACCCAGCAAGGCGGCCTCGAGATCAATAGCCCCTGGCTCGGTGATGCCTAACTGGCTCAGGTTGTGCTGGGCAAGACCTAGAGTAATAAAGACGTTGCCGTTCCCCATGTGACCCGTGGGGGGCTCGATCACCACCGTCTCAGTCACCTGTACACCATCTGCGTCGGTGTAGGTGTTTGTCAGTGTAAATTCTTCGCCACTTCGCAAGCCACTTACGACCTCGGTTGCCGACTCACCCAGCAGTCCACTGAAATCATTACTGATTTTTGAAATTGCATGTGTGTCGTTCGCCGTACTGGTTGAATCTATCACAGCACCCTCTTCAACCAGTGTGTCTGTCATGTCTGCCGTGGCTGTGCTGTCGTCAGGTGTTTCCGACACATCCATTGTGGTCGTGCTGTCGGCTGTTTCTGTCATGGCAACAGTTGTCGTGCCATCCTGGGTCTCGGCCATGGCTGCCTGGCTGAACAGTCCGGCAATAACGAGTGCAAGCATAGTCTGTCTGTTCATTGTTCTTCTCTCCTCAGGCGCCTACCAGCACCTTTCCTGTCTGATTACCTGCCAACACCTTTTCTGTCTGAATAATGATTTCCGTGGCAGTAGCCCTGTCCATGAAAATGGGACCCTGGCGGGCGACCGAGCGAATCCGGGTTGTCCTGCTGCTGACGGCCTCCAGTGTCAGCTCAATCTGATGTTCATTTGATATTGCCGTAATGACTTGCTTGTCCGGGCTTTTCTCGATTGCCTTGACCTTTATGCCCATGTTTTTAAGGGCTTTTGTCGAGGCCGTGCTGACGTTGTTCATCGGCGCGGTAAAGGTCTTGTAGGCAACGCTGTTCAGTCCATAACTCACACCGGTGGACGCACCGATACCAAACAGGGTCAAAGACACAGGATCACAGCCGGCCAGCCCCATGCTGGTCAACAACACAAGCATTGCAGGTGTGTGACGAATGCTTTTGTATTGTGAAAATTTCAACATGCTCATATGACCCCCTGAATAAAATATGGTACTGAACCCGGGCATTATCCCGATACACCTCGACTGCTTGACAGACAAAACA
>JASFME010000035.1:0-13648 GCA_050117725.1 Granulosicoccaceae bacterium
TCGAACATTTGCAGAACTTGCGCGTTGAAGAGGCGAAGCGGTTGCTGGAATCCGGGCACATGCCCGTGGATGAAATCAGCGTCGAAGTCAGTTACGAAGACCCGTCTTTCTTCCGTCGGCTATTCAAGCGCCGCACAGGGCTCACACCGAGTCAGTACCGCCGTATGTTCCAACCTGTTTTCAGGGCTTCGGCTCCGCTTTGAAACAAAGCCCCTTCGTGAGCCAGTTATTGATTGCTCCTGATTGCCGGTTATAGCCAAAAGCGGGCATCAACTATTTTTCATTGACGAGTATTTCTGCGATGAGAAAAGTTGAATCTTCCGCCCTGATAGTCGCCTCAAAGTGTTTGCATAAGGAAAGCATTGGTTTGTTGCTTGCCAGAACATAGCCTCTGAGCCTGCTGATATTATTGTGCCGTGCCGACTCGAGTATTTTCTTAAACAGGGCAGAGCCAATTCCTTGTCCCTGATATTCATCCACGACTGTCACTGCAAACTCCGCAATGTCCTCCTCATCTGTTAATTTGATATAGCGGGATAGCCCTATTCCTGTTTCTTTGCCGTTTTTACGTATTGATGCACACCATGCAACCCTGTCCTTTCCATCCAGCCTGGTTAAATAATTGAGCTGCTCATCTGTAAGCTTCCCTGATGAAGCAAATCGTAACCATCGGGTACGGGTCGACATGCTGTTTAATGCATGAATTATTTGCTCTTTTAAAAATTCCGGTGTGTGCGGTGAGCCAGGTTCAACGCATAATTGAATAGTACATACCGTACCATCTTCCAATACCAGGGTTGTTGGTGTGCTGCCCTCATTCATTATATTTGCTTCGATACAGGTTTGGTTGTTGCCCGCTTCCGGCGGACTGAATTATAAGGTTCAATCACTATAAACATCTGTTTAAGGTGAGGGCAACCGGTTAATGCAACACATGCCTGTTAACGAACCAGGACCTCCATGCATAATGGCCTGATAGCCACTCACCCTGGCGGGAAATAACGCTTAACGCGCCACATAAAGCGCATTTGTCGCGGTTGATCATGACAGCATGGCTGTCTGTTCACTGGCTGCCAGTTCGCGCAGTCCTTCTACGGCATGCGCCAGCACCGGGTTATCACTGTCGCGCGGATAGACCATGTAGGCGGGATGGATATATTTCGGCGAACCCTCAACGCGATGCAGGCGGCCTTCACTGATGAACGAGGCGGCCATGCGTGCGGGCAGGAAACAACTGCCGCCGTTGGCAAGAATGAGTTGTACGCCGAGCCAGCCGATGTTGGCCATCTGCGGGGGGCGCTCAAGATCCGGAAAGCTTTGCGCGTGCTGGGCATAAAAACTCGGCCCCCATTCGATATAAATGTAATCCTCTTCCGGCCCGGTATCGTCAGCTCGACTGCTGACCAGCACGAGGGTCTCATCGAAAAGGTGTTCGACAATGAGGCCGGGGCTGTGTCTGGGTGTGTACATAAGGCCGATGTCCAGCGTGCCTTCAATCAGACGGTGCATCAGGTCTTCCTCGAAGCCGATCTCGCTGCGAATGACGACATCGTTGGCCCGGCGCCGCATCCAGCCTACCCATTGCGTCAGGAACCCTTCCCACAAGGCAATGCGACCACCCACGCGAAGACTGGCCCGGTAGCGCTCGGGTAGGCCAACGTCATCGCGGGCCTGGTCTGCAGTGAGAACCAGCCGTTTGGCATATTCCAGGAAGCGGCGGCCAGCCAGCGTGAGACTGGCTCCGGAACGGTTGCGGACGAACAAGCGCACGCCCAGTTCGTTTTCCAGACGCTGGATCCGGGCGCTTACGGTCGATTGTGTCAGGTGCAGTTGTCGGCTGGCTTCCAGGAAACTGCCGTGCGCCGTGATCGAAAGAAAGGTGCGTGCTTGATCAATATCCATGTTTGGCTGCCTGCATAGGGTGACTACATATATATCGATTATTTCGATATTAGATACAAAAAGATATCATTTTACTACCATTATGTCCGGCCGCTATAGTAGCAATATCTAATATAGTGGAGATCGTGATATGCACAGCCAGACACAATATGTCCGCGATGTTGAGGGCTACATGGTAGATCCCGATGACTGGAATGAAACGCTGGCGCGCGAACTGGCAGCCGAAGAAGATCTGAAACTCACCGACGAATACTGGCCGATTCTGCACTTCATGCGGAAATACTGGCAGGAGCACAAAATCGCCCCGGACGTGCGGCATGTAATGAAGTTCCTGGCCGAAGAGAGGGGTATCGACAAAAAGCAGGCCAAGCAACATCTCTTCACGTTGTTCCCCTACGGTTATGTAAAGCAGGCCTGCAAAATCGCAGGCATGAAGCGCCCTCGCGTCTGGAGTACGGGTTGAACGATTCACGCAAGTTGCCTGCTCGTGCAATCCATGCCCTGAACAGCTTTATCGGCCTCACCAGCAACAAGACCAGTCACCACGAAAAGATCATTTCCGGCCTGGGTGGGTTCGTCAGTATTTTTTTGATCATGTTCATAACCCGGCAATTTGTCGGAGCTGATGACGCCGGGGTAATAGTTGCATCGATGGGGGCATCGGCGGTGTTGCTGTTTGCAGTACCACACGGCCCCCTGTCGCAACCCTGGGCACTGGGTTGTAGCCATCTCGTGTCGGCTTTTATGGGCGTCAGTTGTTATCTCATGTTTGCCAACCCGCTTGTTGCAGCTGCGGCGGCGGTCGGTATGGCCATAACGGCCATGTACTATCTGCGTTGTATTCATCCACCCGGTGGGGCCACGGCGTTAACAGCGGTGGTAGCGGGTTCAGGTGTGCACAACCTCGGCTATGAATATCTTGTTACACCGGTGTTGATCAATGTGGCCGTGATGTTTTTCGTGGCAATTGCGTTTAATTATTTGTTTCCGTGGCGACGTTATCCGGCGGTACTGGCGCGATCCGCAGCCAGGCCTGTTGATAAGCACAAGGCAGTGGAACCGGGTCTGAGTGTTGAAGATATGGAATATGCATTGCAGCAAATGAACAGGTACGTGGACGTCAGCCATGAGGATCTGGACAGTATCTACCAGCTGGCCAGAAACCGGGGCAATGAACAACTATCGGTGGAGCAGATCATGCTTGGACATTGTTACAGTAACGGCGAATACGGTAGCAACTGGTCAGTACGCCAGATCGTGGATGAAGCAAACACTCCCCGTGCGCACCAGGATTTAATCATTTACAAGGTCGTGGCGGGAGACGGGCGGCGCAGCAGTGGTACACTGAGTCGCGAGGAGTTTGCTCGCTGGGGAAAATATGAAGTTTTTCTGAATGAGAACTCCTGGCAACGTGTCGACCGCACAATTCGAAATGCCAACGTTGGCTGAGTCTTATCAGGGAGATTTGCGATGAAACAATCTGGCCCGCCTGAATTACATATCGAAGACTTCGAAAACGCATTGAAGGAGCTCAATACCTATGTCGATGTAACGCTGGACGATCTGATGCAAATCAGTCAAATGGCACAGAAATATGCCGAATTTCGCCAGACAGAGCAGTTATATGTGCGTGATATCATGAGCACAGATGTTGCGACGGTTACCCCCGATACATCGTTACGGGATGCTGCGCGAATGTTGCTGGACTTGCAGATCAGTGGCCTGCCTGTCGTTGATGAAAATAAGGTATTGATCGGTATTGTAACCGAGGCAGACTTTTTATCCGCTATGGGCGTTCCTTGCCATCACCCGGCGCATAATCTGTGGCAAACACTTGAATTCATGTTCAGGCATAAATCCTCGCCTGTGAACATACCTGAAAAAGTGGCTGATATCATGAGTCAGCAGATTATCACCATTCATGATAACAATAACCTCCACGATGTCATTAATACCATGAAGCAGAATCACATAAAACGCGTCGTAGTAACCAATGAACAACAGCAAGTACAGGGGATCATTACTCGTTCGGACCTCGTGAAAGTACTTCTGGAGAAAATGCTCTAGAAATGATGTCACGTTACCTTCTGAGCAAGTGACTATGAAACAGTTGAACTAATACCGCAGTTTTAACGCCCACCGGTAGAAGTCGCAATCATGAGCGGCTATTCAAGTGCATGTTCTCTATGCACTATTTAACAATCACTATCTTTTTCCCGGGAGTGTTTTATCCGGATTGACATCATTCCGGGCAGCGCCTAAAGTAAGTAAGCGTACTTACTAATCAGCAGGAGCTAAACATGCAGCAGGAGCGAGCCATCGATAAACACGACCGTTTGGTGGAGGCAGGAACCAGGGTGATTCATGAACACGGTTTCCAGCGAACCTTGCTTGCAGACATTGCGCGAGAGGCCGAAGTCCCACAAGGCAGTATCTACTACTACTTCAAGACCAAGGAAGAACTGGCCGCTGCGATACTCAGTACGCGAATGCAGATGTTACGGACACTTATAAAAAAATGGGATGAACTCCCTGACCCGAAGCAACGGCTCAACGCCCTTATCCAGGTGTGGGTGGATGACCGGGAGATCGACAGCCGTCATGGCTGTCCTGTCGGAAGTCTTTGTTATGAACTGGCCAAGAACCGCGGCCGGCTCAGCGACATGGCCGCCGAACCACTGCGCGTACTCGTGAAGTGGTGTGAGACTCAAATTATGGAGCTGGGCAGACCCAAACGTCAGGCCAGCGATATGGCGATACATTTGATGAGTGCCTTGCAGGGCGTGAGCCTGCTGGCCAATGCCTTTGCTGATGCGCAAGTGATCCTGCGTGAAGCCAGGCAACTTAAAGGTTGGGTTAAGGGCTTGTAACAGAGACAGGAATTATCCGTTGTCGCCTTTAAGGCGGTAGCTGGATATTTAGGGAGGCAGGATCCAAGGGAGATTGACTTTATGACAGTGCTTCAATGCTGTCACCCGGCTTTGCCAAGCAAAATAAAATGAGGTGAAAAAAATGAAAATTAAACGTTCTGGACTGGCGATTGCAGGAATTCTGGCAGCCATGTTGGCTACTAATGTACAGGCTGCAGAGTTTGCGCCTTACGGCACCGCCAAGGTTGATATGCATGAATACCCGGTCACCAACGCCGTGTTCGATGTTAATTATGAGGACCCGAACAAACTAAACATCCTGAATGTATTCGTAACGAAAACATCAGGGGCGTTAAAAGGGAAAATGGTAGTAGTAACGCATGGCCCCGAATTACGCGTATTTGCCAAGGAGAACTACGAAAAGTATCAGGGCATCGTTGACAAGATGGCTGCACTCGCTGAAAAGGGTGTTGAATTTCACATGTGTAACAATGCCATGCGCGCCGCCGGCTTCAAGCCGGAGGATATGCACGGGTTTATCACCGTTGTACCTGCCGGTTTTCCCGAGATCGCCTACTTGCAGTCCAAGGGCTACAAATACATAAACCCGTTGCCTTTATCCGTAAAAGACGTGCGCTATCTTGAGCATCCAGAGCTGAAGAACAAGCAATAGTAAGTTGTAAAAAAGGTCGGCTCCCCGTGTGCGGGGAGCCGCATTGCGTTATAAACATAGCCCGGAAAGACGAATGAAGAAAAGCAGCATTCTCATGCTTGTGACAACACTTATACTTGTAATGATTAATAATGCCCTGGCTGATAAACCAATGCCCTGGGGACAGGCAACCATTAATCATCCAGAATATCAGGAACAAAAAGTTGTTTATGATCTGACTGATGATACCGGCGAGAGTCTGTCGAATATATTTTCCCGCATAGGTTACCTGAGCAAGCTTAACGGTGATGATCCGTTCGATACTAAAATTGTCGTTGTTATTCACGGTGATGCGATTCCTTTCTTTTCAATTTCCAGCACTAAACAATATCGGAAATTGATGGAGCTCGCCTATAGCCAGACTTTGAATGAGACTGTTGAGTTCAGAATGTGTCAGGCATCAGCACGATTACGTGGATTTACAGCCAGTGATATTCATGGCTTTGTTACTATGGTACCTATGGCTGACGCTGAAATTGTTCGCTTGCAAAAGGCTGGTTACGCTTACATGCGCTGATGTTTCAGACCTGAGACTACGCTACCTGCGTCATGAATATAATAAGCGCCTTCACGGCTTGGGAGGTAAGGGAAACAGTGATTCACGACACTCTGATTTTCCCTGATGGAAATGACTGAAACTCATACCTTTACCTCCGGTTGTTGTTGATCACGGCATGACCTCCAATCGGCACCCGGCATTTCCAACATGCGATGATGTGTTTATATCACCTGCACATGATCGCAAACGTGCACGATAAATTACCAGCATGATGTAAATGCCTTTCTGCCACTATTGGTCTTGCGGCAGTGGGAAGATGGGTGCAGGGCTTGGACTTCTACTATCCTGTAATACCTGTCGCATCGGCCAATAACATTTCGTCTCTGCCTGTTAATCAGCCAGCGATACTAGCCGATCATGAAAGGGGCCATCCTCCATCAGATCGAGACTGAGGGCCAGGCGGCGGCGATCGGCGTCGCGCGGCAGCCCTTCCAGCGCGCTGAAAATGCGCTCGACCTGCGCCTGCGTGACGGTGGCGGTAAGCGGATGGCCCAGCCCCATGATGTATTTGGCGCGCTGCAGATCGGCAAAGTGCCGGGGGTCGTCCTGCATGGCCTGGAACAAAACAGTGGCCGCGCGTTGCGCCTCGGCCAGCTCGTCCCATGCCTCGTCTGCCACGGCCTTGAGAATATGCAGGTACTGGTAAACGGCCAGTGACATGAGGCCGGAGGTAATGCCGGTGCGCTGGCGACCAGCGGCATCGAAGCGGGGGCCATCGCGCAGGGCGCGGCCCAGGTGCGGATCCCAGCCCTGCACGATCTTCAGGTGCAGCAGCGCCGGGTGCGCGAGGAACCGCGCCGTGCTTTGCTCGTAATCGGTCTCGGTTACCTTCACGGCAACGATGTGATCGCCACCCTCTGCCACCACCAATCGGGCCGCCGCATCCGGGGTGAGCGGCAGGCCGCTGACATCGGAAATGGAATACAGCCCGATCGCCAGCCCGCGTCTGGCAGCCGCAGCAACGAGTGGGGCGAGACTCTCGCTGACCTGTTCATCGCTGGCATCGGCGGCAAGGTCGGTGCCCGGCCGCAGGAACACGACGGGGTACGCTCCGCTGTCGGCCAGCAGGTCAAGCAGGCGGGCGTTGGCCTGTGCCCCGTCTTCCGGGCGCAGCAGCGCCATAAGCAGCATCTCCTGAACATGGGCCTGCGCTGCACAGCGGAACCATGCTTCGAGTTCATCGACGCTGCGCAGATGTCCCTGTCCGGTGGACGAGGCGATGAGTGCGGCCGGCACACCGACTGCCGCCAGTCGTTCCAGAAACGCTACCGTACGCGTTTCATCGAGTTGCCGACGGGGTAGTTCACCGCATGTGGGATCAAAACATGCCACCGTGGCCTCGGGATAGCGTCTGATCGGATCCTCGATAAGTTCTGCACTGGTGAGGGGCATGTGATCTCCTTTTTACGCGACGCCAGGGACGGTATGATGACTGTACTGTCATCTTAGCGGCAGCGTTGCAAACGGGGCAAATATGCAGAAACTGGAACAGGCACTTGAAGAATTGGGGCTTCCGGCCCATGACAACAACGACCTTCCTTCCTCCACGCTCAGCTTTCCCGATGGTGGGCACTACCGGATCGAGATATCCGGCGTTGAGCGGGTCTCGTCACTGGAGACCCTCATCCGGGAAGCGGAAAGGCAACAGGTCCCTGTGCACCGCATCATTGCGACGGTCGGCGGGGCCACCTATCTGACGCAGGCCGAACTGCGTGACTTTGCGCAACTCGCGCGCGAGCAGCGCATTGAGGTCGTCATGACGCCAGGACCGCGGCGTGCCTGGGACAGTGGCCGGCAGATGGTGACCCCCGAGGGGCTCGTTTCCGGCATGCGCCTGCGGGGCATGGACGGTATCAGGCATTGGCTCAAGGATATCGAACGTTGCATGGAGGCAGGGTTTCGCGGCTTTCTCGTGGCTGATGAAGGGGTACTGTGGCTGGTCAGTCAGCTGCGTCACAAGGGTGTGATTCCCGACGATGTGATCTTCAAGCTGTCGGTCTTTGCCGGCCAGGCCAACCCGGCAGGCGCGCGTGTTGCCGAGCAACTCGGGGCCAATACCTTCAATCCGCTTGCTGATCTGAACCTGCCCATGCTGTCGGCCATCCGCGGCAGCATCCAGATCCCGATGGATGTCTATCTCTGCCTGGTCAATTCGATGGGGGGCTTTGTCCGTTTCTATGAGGCCGCGGAGATCGCCCGTATCGCGGCGCCGTGCTATTTCAAAATCGAACCCGGTCCCTCGGAAGAGGCGATCTATGCGCCCTGGAATCCGGCGAGTTACCACGATGACATGATCCGCGAGCGGGTGCGCAACGCCGCCGTTGCACTGGAGCTGATCGCCCGGGACAACCCCGAGCTCAAGTGTTCTCCCACCGGTGGCGACGATCTGGCAATACCCCGCTAGCACCAACCCCGCATCTTCATTGCCTCTTCAATGCGCTTGAGGGCGTTGATCCAGGCACCGAGCCGGGCCGATTGTATATTGTATTTGGCAGCTGTGTTCATTGCGGCCCGAAAGCCACCGACCAGCCGCTTGCGCCGCAGGTGGTTGATGGTTTCGATGTCCCAGTAGTTGTCATAGAGTCCCTGGCTGCGCTCCATCTGGCACAGATGCACACTGCCGGCATTGGCAAGCACATCGGGCACGATGGTTATGCCGTTTTCCGTCAGAATGGCATCGGCCTCCACCGTGGTCGGGGCATTGGCCGCCTCGACAAGCATGCGTGCGCGGATCCGCCGGGCATTGTCCGCCGTGACGACGCCCTGGACCGCGGCGGGCACGAGCACATCACATTCGCACTCGAACAGTTCGGCGCTGGTAAGGGGCGTGGTACCGGGAAAGCCGCCGACACTTCCCGTCGCCTGTTTGTGCTCTAACAGGGCAGCAACGTCGATGCCGTCCTGCGCATAAACCCCGCCACGGCTGTCGCTCACGGCCACGACGCGACAGCCGGCTTCATAAAACATGCTCGCCGCCACAGAGCCGACCTGGCCGAAACCCTGTATGGCGATGCGGGCCCCGGCAATGTCGAACCCGGTTTCATTCGCCGCCTCCTCGAAGACCTCGAACACCCCGCGGCCGGTTGCTTCGTAGCCACCCAGGGAGCCACCGAGAATGGGGGGCTTGTCGTTAATCGCGGGCGGGTCGTGATAACCGGTTATCGATTCATACTCGTCGAGCATCCAGCTCATGGTTTGCAGGTCCGTACCGATATCGGCACCGGGCACGTCATAGGCGGCCCCGCGCGGGCGAAGGTAACGGATATAGGCGCGACACAGGGCCTCGAATTCCCGGAGGCTCAACTCGCGTGGATCGGCCGCGATGCCACCCTTGCCCCCTCCCGCGGGGATCTGACCGGCGGCATGTTTGACCGTCATAATCAGGGCCAGTGCCTTGACTTCGTCAATATCGAGATCCGCCGATATGCGCGTACCGTCGCGAGAGGGTCCCAGTGCGTCGTTGTAACGGACGCGGTAGGCATCGAAAATGCGGCAGCTACCGTCATCCATCTTCAGTGGAATACGAAATGCCACGACGCGGGCCGGTGCAGCGAGGAACGCCATGATGTTGGCATCGATCTCACCTATCTCGCCGGCCTGGCTGAGAATACGCGTGCTTTGTTCGAGAAAGTCATACATGATGTTCTTCCATTAAATGCCATTGCTCTGCTCTCAAGGGTACTGGAAAGCAGAAAGCTGTTTCGAGGACAACCTAACAGTTTTAAGAACAATTAAAAACCTCTCGCTATTTTCAGTCGAACCCTGGCATATACATCGCCGTTACCCTGGTTTGTTGGCAAAAAAGATAGTGAGTCCCGGCGACCGGGTGAGCAGCATGGATACCGTTATGCTGCATTCTGGCTTGCATTGTTCTGTTTATATATTCGTTAACGATTAACGCCAGTTAAATCACGAATCATCGAGTTCAATCAAATGATGTGCCAGTTCATCCTCGGCAACATCAACTTCACTGACGCATCGCCCGGCCATGGAAATGCCGTGCGTGATCACGCTTTGTGGATCGCCACTGATGAGTGGATGCCAGTCAGGGAGGCCTTCACCGGCGGCGAGCAGACGGTAGGCGCAACTGTGCGGCAGTGCGCTGAGGTTGTCCTCGATGGTATCGGGCGTGAGCACGATACAGTCCGGCACCTTCTGTTTGCGGTGCGCGTAATCCCGGCACTGGCAGGTGTCCGTGTCGAGCAGGCGGCAGGCAACATTCGTGAAGTATACCTTGCCGCTTTCGATATCCTCGAGCTTGTGCAGGCAGCAGCGGCCACAGCCATCGCACAGGCTTTCCCATTCGGCCTGGTTCAGTTCGGCAAGTGGTTTGTCCTTCCAGAACGGCATGGCTTACTCGGTACGCAGGGCTTCTATCGGGTCGAGCCTGGCGGCGCGGCGCGCGGGAACGAGCCCGGCAGCGAGGCCGACCAGCAGCGCGACGGCTTCGGCGAGGATGACATACGGCAGCGAGATATGTACGGGCAGGGCAGGCAGCAGCAGGTTGAGTAGCAAGGCGCCGCCAGCACCGATCACGAGCCCGGCCAGCCCGCCGAGTGCGGCGAGTAACACGGCCTCGCCAAGGAACAGGCGCAGGATGTGGTTCTGCTCGGCACCGAGTGCGCGTAACAGGCCGATCTCGGAGGTGCGTTCACGCACGGCAATGGTCATGATGCTGATAATACCGACTGCACCGACCAGCAGTGAAATTCCTCCCATCGCACCGATGGCCATGGTCAGGATATCGAGTACACCGCCGAGCACATCGAGCATCTGTTGCTGGGTCGTGATCGTGTAGTCCTCGCGGCCATGGCGTGCCGTCAGCACGCGCTTGATGGACTTGACGATTTCATCGACGTCACTGCCTTCCTCGTACAGCAGGTCGATTTCCACCAGGCTGTCACGGTTGAACAGCTCCAGTGCGCGGCTCGCCGGGATATACACGGCGTCATCGAGATCAAAGCCAAGCACCTGGCCCTTGCTCTCCATGCTGCCGATGACGCGGTAGCGGTTACCACCGATCCGGATCCGCGCGCCGAGCGGGTTCTGGTTGCCGAACAGCTCGCTGCGGACTGTCGAGCCGAGTACGGCGAAGGCACGCGGCGATTCGGCATCATCCTCGGGCAGGAAGCGGCCACTGCTTGTGGTGAAGAGGAAGGTCTGCGGAAAGTCGGGGCCAACGCCATACACGGAGGTGCGACGCTGGCGGCTGGCACCCTCCACTTCAGCATTACCCTGTACGACCGGCACGACGCCCGTCACGCGCGGCAGGCGTTTCAGGGCCAGGGCATCCTGCACTGTAAGTGGCCGTTCCGTGCCGAACACGCCGATCGAGGCACCGGCCGTCGTCGCCCGACCCGGGTTGATCGCGACGAGGTTGGTACCGAACTGGGTGAATTCGCTCAGCACGAAACGATGTACGCCCTCGCCGATCGAGGTCAGCAGCACGACTGCTGCCACGCCGACTGCGATGCCGAGTGCCGTCAACATCGAACGCAGGCGTTGCGCACGCAAGGACTGGCTGTTCATGTGAAGGATGTCGCGCAGCTGTATCAAGTGACCACCTATCGCCTTGCGAGGGCCTGAACCGGGTCGAGATTGGCAGCGCGCCGCGCCGGCATGACGCCAAACGCAATACCCGTGAGCAGGGCAACGCCGATCGCGGCAGCCACCGCCCACCATGGCGGGATACCGGGCAGCGCCGGGTAGAGTTCGGTAATGACATGCATGACGGCATAGCCGATCAGCGTGCCGAGTAGCGCGCCGGTCAGCGCGAGCAGACCGGCTTCGACAAGGAACAGTTCGATGATGCTTGTGCGGGGTGCACCGATGGCCTTGAGCAAACCGATCTCGGTGGTGCGCTGACTGACCGCGACGAGCATGATGTTCATGATCAGGATGCCGGCCACGGCCAGGCTGATCGCGCCGATCCCGGCCACGGTCAGGGTCAGGGCGCGCAGGATGCGGTCAAAGGTCGACAGTACCGCGTCCTGGGTGATGACCGTGACATCCTCTTCGCCCTGATGCCGTTCGGTCAGGGTCTGCGTGACGAAGGTTTTCACAGCGGGCAGGGCCTCGCGCGAGTGGACCTCGATCAGGATGCGGAACAGTGACGGGCTGTTATACAGTTGTTGCGCCGCTGCGACCGGGATAATGACGAGTTCCTCGACGTCGACGCCGATCGAACGACCTTCTGCACCGAGTACGCCGATGATGCGAAAACGGCGCTCACCGACCCGCAACCATTCACCGAGTGCAGGTTGTGCACCGAACAGTTCACGCTTGACCTTGGCGCCGATTACACACACGGCACTGGCGCGATGCAGATCACCGGGCGGCAGAAAACGGCCCTGGGCCAGTGACCAGTGGCGGATATCAAGGAATTCACTGTTGGAACCGAGCACGGGCACCTCGCGTTCCCGGCCCGACCAGGCAACCGGTACCGAGCCGACCATGAGCGGCGCAACGCGTTTTACCTGGCGGTGGCGGGTCAGTGCCTGCGCATCGTCGAGCGTCAGGTCGCGCGGTGTTTCACCGACAAACAGAGCTGCACCGGCGCCGGTGGTTTCGCTGCGGCCGGGCAGGACAATCAGCAGGTTCGTGCCAAGCGAGGCAAATTCACCGACGACATAACGGCGTGCCCCTTCGCCGAGCGAGGTCAGGACAATGACGGCGGCCACGCCGATCGCCATCGCCAGTAACATGAGGCCGCTGCGCACGCGGTAGCGCAAAATGGCATGACTGGCAAAGGCACCGACATCGAGTACGCGCATCATGTCGGGTTACCCGCATGATTGTCACTGACGATCCGGCCATCGACCATCCTCAGATGACGCGTCGCGCGCGCCCCCAGTTCCGGGTCATGCGTAACCAGGATCAGGGTCAGGCCGGAGGCGTGCAGTTGTTCGAGCAATTCAATGACTTCGTGACCGGAAGCACGATCCAGGTTACCGGTCGGTTCATCGGCAAGTATTATCGACGGTGACATGATCGTCGCGCGCGCGATCGCGACACGCTGGCGCTGGCCACCGGAGAGTTGATCCGGGCGATGACTGGCGCGTTCGGTCAGGTCAACCCTGGCCAGTGCCTCCTTGACACGGGCCTTGCGCTGCGGCGGCGGCATGCCGCCCAAGACCAGCGGCAGCTCGATATTTTCCGCCGCACTCAGGCGCGGCACGAGGTGGAAAAACTGGAAGACGAAACCGATCTGTTCACGGCGCAGAGTGGCCTGGGCATCGTCATCCATTTGCCCGATATCCTGGCCGTCGAAGCGGTAGTGTCCCTGGCTCGGGGTATCGAGCAGGCCAAGCAGGTTCAGCAGCGTGGATTTGCCAGAGCCGGAGGGCCCCATGATCGACAGGTACTCGCCGCGGCCAATGTGCAACTGGATATCATCCAGCGCGTGCACGGCCTGATCGCCGACCTGGAAAACACGGTGCACATGCTCGAGTTCTATCATCATCGCCACCGCTTCACGGCGCGAGACGGGCACGTACACCGGCCTCTACACCCTTGCGGTCAATCGAGGTGACGACCTGTTCACCTTCGCTCAACCCTTCTGTGACCTCGGCATAGCGCCAGTTGGCCACACCGGTACTGACATGT
>JASFME010000036.1:0-13567 GCA_050117725.1 Granulosicoccaceae bacterium
CGAGCCGCTCTTCGCAGGCGAGCTGGATATCGGCAATCTCGTCATCGACGGGCAGCTGCGGCGGTGCATGATGAAACAGCGTGTTCGGCTCGATGGTCAGCTGGTAATGCGAGAGATGGGCCGGCGCGAGGGCGATCGCCGTCTCCAGATCCAGCAAAGCCTGTGCACGGTCCTGGCCGGGCAGGCCGAACATGAGGTCGAGATTGAAATTGTCAAAACCGGCCAGCTGTGCGGCCTCGGCCGCGGCGATCGCGGCAGCCCTGTCGTGGATGCGGCCAAGCTGCTGCAATTGCCGATCGTCAAAACTCTGGATGCCAATCGACAGACGGTTGATCCCGGCAGCGCGATATTCGGCAAAGCGGCCGGCCTCGAGTGTGCCCGGGTTTGCCTCGAGCGTGATCTCGGCATCATGCGCCAGGGTCAGGCGGGCACGAAGTCCCGAGAACAGACGTTCGAAGGCGTCGGCCGAGAACAGGCTGGGTGTGCCACCGCCGATAAAAATACTGTGGACGCTGCGGCCCCAGATCCTCGGCAGGTCCTGTTCGAGGTCGTGCAGCAGGGCATCGATATAGGCCGTCTCCGGCAGCTCACCGCGCACTGCATGCGAGTTGAAGTCGCAATACGGGCATTTCCGCACACACCAGGGAACGTGGATGTACAGGGCCAGGGGGGGCAGGGTGCTGAACTGGAACATGCCGGTATTGTACCGCGCCGCGCTATGGCATGATGCGGATTATTTTTCCGGGTGGACATTATGGACGCAGATTTCTGGCACAGGCGCTGGCAGGAAAACCGCATCGGCTTTCATCTCGAGGCGGTCAACCCGTGGCTGACGCGGCATTACCGGGACTGGGTGCAAGACCGTAACGGCGCAGTGTTTGTGCCGATGTGCGGCAAAAGCCTGGATCTGGCCTGGCTGGCGGAGCGGGGACACCTCGTGATCGGCAATGAACTGAGTGAACTGGCCGTCAGTGCCTTTTTCGCCGAGCAGGGTATTGTCGCAGAACGTGAACCTGTCGGCAGGCTGGAATGGTGGAACAGCGATACTATCCACCTTGCCTGCGGTGATTTTTTTGCATTGGAACCTGTGGACACGGCTGCGGTCGAACTTGTCTACGATCGCGCTGCCCTCGTGGCGCTGCCTGCGGCCATACGTCCGGCCTACGCACGGCAGTTGGCAAGGCTCACACCGGCCGGTGCACGCATGTTGCTGGTGACGCTTGAATACGATCCGCAGCAGATGGACGGGCCGCCGTTTGCCGTGGCGGATCAGGAAGTACAGGCCCTGTACGGTACAGACTTTGATATCCAGTGCCTGGGCAGCATAGACTGTCTTGAGGCGCGGCACCGCGAGCGTGGTGTCGACGCCATGCAGGAGAAGGCCTACATACTTGTGCGGCATGATGCTGCATAATCTTTAAATCGCGATAAGCAATAAACCAAGGAATCGACATGAAGAAATTACTCTGCCTGATGGGCGGCATATTATGCTTGCAAGGCGTACAGGCCGCGGAGCCGGCGCTGGACAATGACCAGAAAAAAATCAGTTACACCCTCGGTTACCAGCTGGCCCAGAGTCTACGCCAGCAGGGCTTTGATCTTGATGCCGAGGTTGCCGCCGGTGCGGTGCGTGACGCGTTTTCCGGCAGCAAACCTAAAATGAGCCAGGCCGAGATGGAAGCGACCGTTCAGGCCATGAATGCGGCGTTGATGCAGAAGAAGGTCGAGATGGCGAAGGCCAATTATGAAGCGGGCAAGAAGTTCCTTGAAGAGAACAAGTCGAAAGAGGGCGTCGTCGCGCTCGACAGTGGCCTGCAGTACAAGGTACTCAAGGCAGGTACAGGCAAGTCACCGAAGGTCTCTGACACCGTGGTGGCTCATTATGAAGGCCGCCTGCTCAACGGTAACGTGTTCGACAGCTCCATCCAGCGTGGTTCACCGGCGACTTTCCCGCTTGCCCGCGTTATCAAGGGCTGGCAGGAAGTGGTGCCGTTGATGAAAGAAGGCGCGAAGTGGCAGGTCTATATCCCGTCGGATCTTGCCTATGGCGAAAAGGGCGCCGGTCGTAATATCGGCCCGAATGAAACCCTGATCTTCGATATCGAACTGATCCGGATTAACTAATGCTTGTCACTGCGCGCCACGCAGGTGGCGCGCAGTGTCCACAAGTTGTTGGATACGTGGTGTACAGATCACCTCAAGCGCCATGTGCAGTTTGCCACCCGGGATCACCAGTGTGTTCGGCCGTGACATAAACGAGTCGTCAAACTTTTCCAGCAAGTCCAGCAGGTCATAGCGTTTCGGTTCACGGAAGCGCACCACGAGCAAGCTCTCCGAAGCCGTGGGTACATCCATTGCAATAAACGGGTTCGAGGTATCGACCAGCGGTACGCGCTGGAAGTTGATGTCAGTCAGTGAAAACTGCGGCGTCATGAAACTGATGTAGTCTCGCAGGCGGCGCAGAATGGTTGTCGTGGTTTCCTCGGCAGCACGGTTTTTTGTGTGCGCATCACGGTGTATCTTCTGGATCCACTCGAGGTTGACGACGGGTACGATGCCGATCAGGAAATCGACGTGTTGTGCGATATCCACTCCCTGGGCGTTGTTACTGTTGCTGCGCCGCTCCCTGACAAGCGGGTTATGCGGGGCAGTCATACGTCGCCGTGACCAGGTCCTGGCCGCCACGCCGCCATGCAGGCCTTCGTACAGCAGCAGGTCGGAATTCCCGGGCAGCGGTGTTTCGGCAGCGAAGGTGCCGGGTGCCTGCCCGTATTCGGCGGCGTTGCCTTCACGCACGTAGGGGCGCGTCGTGCCGCCACCGCTCGTGCCGTATTCCTCGAACAATTTTTCCAGCAGATCAAAGCGGTTCGCCTCGGGACCGAAATGACTGATGGGTTTACCGGCGCGGTTGGATTCCTCGATAAGTCTGCTCAGTTCGGCGCGTTCATAACGCAGGAAACTGTCGCCATCGACATAGGCTGCACGAATATTTTCGCGGCGGAAAATATAGTCGAAGGCATTGCGCACGGTGGTGGTGCCGGCACCGGAGGAACCGGTGATGGCGATGACGGGGTGACGCTGTGACATACAACAAACCTGGTTTGACTACGTAATAACGTATTTAAGGACTACAGCGTCGTGTAGTAAAGTAATCCGGGTAAATTTGTAACCAGTCCAGAATGGTCCCAGTGATGAATTTTTGTACACAATGTGGTGCCGGCGTCACACACCGCGTTCCACAAGGCGATAACCGGCCCCGCCACGTCTGTGACCAGTGCGGCCATATCCACTATGAAAACCCGAAGGTTGTCGCCGGCAGTATTCCCGAATGGCAGGACCGGATCCTGTTATGCCGACGCGCTATCGAGCCACGCTATGGCAAATGGACGCTGCCGGCCGGTTTCATGGAAAACAGCGAGACCACGGCGCAGGCCGCGACCCGCGAGACCTGGGAGGAGGCCGGCGCGAAGGTCGATGTCACCAGCCTGTTCGCCATGATCAGCCTGCCGCATATCAGCCAGGTGTACGTCATGTACCGCGCGCAATTGCCCGGTCCGGACTACGCGGCCGGTACGGAAAGCCTCGAAGTGGCGCTGTTCCGGGAGGAGGAAATCCCGTGGCAGCAACTGGCCTTCCCGGTCATTACCGAGACCCTGCAGCGCTATTTCCATGACCGGCGCAGCGGCGATTTTGCCATTCATATCGCCGACATGCTCCGCCTGCCTGGCGACACGCCGCGTTTCGAGGTGATTGATTTGTAAGCCCTTTGGCTCCCGGTGCAGGCATAAAAAAGGCGCGGTACCGAAGCACCGCGCCAAAAAACCGGCATGCAGGGGGGGGAGAGGGGGGAGCATGCCGGGTACAAAACTGGTTTGTGCCCTGTTACGCACCGCGGTTCACTACACGATGCGTTCTCTCGTATGCCAATTATACATCGAATTGGCTAATCGACCACGTCGATAATGCAAGCTTTTGTAACAAATCCCCTGGATTTTCCGCCTCGGCACTGCCGCAACGCCCTGGATTGATTTGCTAACCGGCTGATGTCTAACAGATAGGGGCCGCTCCGGGCTTTTTCAAGTCTTTTTTTCCTGCGCCAGCGCGGCAAGCAGTTTTTTCAGGGCCTGGCCACGATGGCTCAGGCTGTTTTTTACCTCGGGCGCGAGCTCGGCGGCACTGCAATTGTGGCTGGGCACGAAAAATACCGGGTCATAGCCAAAGCCGCTTTCGCCGCGCGGTGTATGCAGGATGCGGCCTTCCCAGGTTCCCTGGCAGATCAGCGGCGTCGGATCCAGGGCGTGGCGCATGAACACCGTGACACACTGGAAGCGCGCCGTGCGCGCAGCCTCCTCGACATCCTTCAGGGCGTCGAGCAGCTTGTCGACATTGTCGCTGTCCGAGGCGCCCGAACCGGCAAAGCGTGCCGAGTAGATGCCAGGTGCGCCGCGCAGGGCATCGACCTCGATCCCGGAATCGTCGGCGATCGCCGGCAGGCCCGTGTGTTCGGCGGCATTGCGCGCCTTCAGGATCGCATTTTCCACGAAACTCAGGCCGGTTTCCTCGACCTCGACGACATCGAAATCGGACTGCGGCACGACCTCGATATCCAGCCCGGCAAGAATGGCGTTGATCTCGCGCACCTTGCCGCGGTTGCTACTGGCGAGCACGATCCGTTGCATATTGTCAGTCCGCCAGCGCAGCGCGTTGCGCGTCGATCAGGCCGGCTATGCCCGTTTCTGCCAGGCCGAGCATCTGTTCCAGTTCGCTGCGTGAAAACGGGTGGCCCTCGGCAGTACCCTGTACCTCGATGAAATCACCCTGGTCGTTCATGACCACGTTCATATCGGTCTCGGCATTGCAGTCCTCGCTGTAATCGAGGTCGAGCACGGCTGTGCCCGTAAAGATCCCCACAGATACCGAAGCGACATAGCCCTGCAGCGGGTTGCGCTTGATCACGCCGTTGTCGAGCAGATGCTGCACGGCATCCGCGAGCGCGACATAGCCGCCGGTGATCGAGGCGGTGCGCGTACCGCCATCGGCCTGGATGACATCACAATCTATTGTGATGGTGCGCTCACCGAGCGCCTTCATGTCGATCACGGCGCGCAGCGAGCGGCCGATCAGGCGCTGGATTTCCATGGTACGGCCACCCTGTTTGCCGCGCGCCGCCTCGCGGCCCATGCGGCTGCCGGTGGAGCGCGGCAGCATGCCGTACTCGGCGGTGACCCAGCCCTGTCCTGTGCCGCGCATCCAGCCCGGCGCCTTGTCACTGACGCTGGCGGTGCAGATCACCCTCGTATCGCCGAACTCGACGAGTACCGAGCCTTCGGCATGTTTGGTGTAATTGCGCGTGAGTCTGACCTCGCGCATCTGGTCGGGGCTTCTTCCACTGGGTCGCATGATGGGTATCCGGGGTTGGGTGAATAGTCAGTGCTTCATTTCGTCGCTGTATTGTTCCAGCGCCCGGGTGATCGCGTCAATGGCCTCATTGAGGGAGGTATCATCAGAGTTCTCCCTGGTTTCTTTCATTGCGGGTTGTGGTGGTCTGTCTGCGGGTGCATCACCCAGGCCCAGCCAGCGCAGGGCGACGGCACTGATGTTATCGCTCTGCGGGTAGGCGTGCTTTTCTGCAAGGTTGGCCAGTTCATTCAGATGGGCGTCGATGTCTTGTTCATCCAGCAGTGTTTCAATCTGGCCCTTGCCGAGTTGTGACCAGAAGCCGTCACTGCACAGCACCAGCATGTCGTTGGCCTGCAGTTTGTCACATTCACCATAGGCAATCTTCGGTATCTCAGCATCACCGCCCAGGCAGCGGGTCAGGTAGTTGCGCATCGGGTGGCTGGACATGTCGGCCTTGCTGATTTCGCCCTGACGGTACAGCTCCTGGACATAGGAGTGATCCTCGGTGTGCTGGGTGATCTGGTTGCCCTGCAACAGGTACAGACGGCTGTCACCGACATGCGCCCACCAGGCATGCTGCCCCTGTATGAGGCAGGCGACACAGGTAGTGCGTGGATCAAAGGGTGGGGGCCGTGATTGCGCGCTATTCACGATATGGCGGTGCGCGGCCTCGATCGCCAGACCGAGAAAGGCGCGCGGGTTGCGGATCGGCCTGGCGCTTGACTGGAAGTGCTTGCTCAACGTATCGACGACGATCTCGGCGGCGATTTCACCGCCGGCATGTCCGCCCATGCCATCGGCCACGACGAGCAGGATGCTGGCGCCGGTTTCAATCACCGCCATGCGGTCCTGATTCATCTCCCGGTTACCGAGCCGGTTTGTCTGCGCGGTGACAACCTTCATGCCGGGTTCCCGCTGCATTGCCCTTGCCCGGTGGTGTCATCCAGGCGGGGGAAGATATCGAGCAAGGCATCCACGCTTTGCGGGCGGAGTAATGGATCGACCTCCATGGCCCAGTCGATCGCCTTGAGCAATTCTTTTGAATAGCGTTTCCGGTACAGCTCACTGGTCGGGCGCAGGCGATCATTTTCGTGGCGTTGCGGTGCGGCATCGGGCGCCTTTTCCTCGATGCATGTGCGCATGGTCGCGCCGAAGGCATAGATATCCGTCCATGGTCCCAGATAGCCGCGGTTGGTGTATTGCTCGATTGGAGAAAAGCCGGGCGTGACCACCTGGGTAGGCTGGTTACTGCGGGTCTGCATAATCGGGTGCACCGCGCCAAAGTCGAGTAACAACGGTTTGCCGCCCGGGCGCAGGTGGATGTTGCCGGGTTTGATATCAAGATGCAGAAAGCCGGTCTTGTGTATGGTGCGCAGTGCATCGAGTAACGGCGGGAACACGGTGCGCATGAATTGTTCGCTCAGGAAGCCATGGTGTTTCTTGATATAGGCCTGCAGGTTTTGCCCCTGTGCGTATTCCATGGCGATATACACCGTGCCATTGGCGCTGAAGAAATTCACAACGTTAACGATGTTCGGGTGTTTCAGGCTGGCCAGTGCCGAGGCTTCCTGCAGGAACAGCTTGCGCCCATGCCGGAAGTGCTCCAGCGTGTCGTCATCACGGGCGATGACGTGCATGTCCGCATCGCGGGTTGCCAGCCGCGATGGCATGTATTCTTTCAGGATGGTGCGCCCGCCATTGTTCATGTCGGTGGCAAGATAGATCACACTGAAGCCACCGCGGGTCAGCGTTTTGCGAATCGTGTAGCCGTCGATACGTGTATCGTTGGGCAGGCTGTTGCTGTTTTTTTTCATGGCATGCGCAGACATCAAGTATGACAGTTTTGTGGCAAGCCTAGCACATGCATGGCTGACCGCAGGGCCCCGGGCAGTGTACCATTGGCTTATCTGGCCGGGAAACAGGACAAGTCGTTATGATCCGCAGCATGACCGCATTTGCGCGGTGCGATAAAGAAACTGATTGGGGCACACTGAGCCTTGAATTGCGCTCGGTGAACCATCGTTACCTGGAGTCGGCATTGCGCCTGCCCGAAGAACTGCGCGTGCTTGAGCCGGCGATTCGCGAACGGCTGGCGAGCCGGCTGGGGCGGGGCAAGATCGACTGCAACCTGCGCTTCCAGGCACGTCTTGCTACGGAGGGCAAACTCAACATCAATGATGAGCTGGCCAAACAACTGGTCGAAACAAGCCGGGAAATTGACCATATGTTGTATAACCCCTCGGCGATCAATGCCATGGATGTGCTGCGCTGGCCTGGCGTGATCGAGACCGGCAAGGTTGATACGGAGGCCTTGCGCACAGAGGCGTTGCAATTACTGGAGCGCGCGCTGGATGAACTGTTGGACTTTCGTGAACGTGAAGGTGCGCGCCTGCGCGAGCTGATCATGGAGCGGCTGGATGGCATGGCGGACATTGTCGAGATGGTGCGCAGCCGCATCCCGGAAATCATTACCGCCCAGCGTGACAAGATTATTGAACGTTTGCGTGAACTTGATGTGAAGCTCGACGAAAGCCGGCTCGAACAGGAAGCCGCATTGCTGGTACAGAAAATGGATGTCGATGAGGAAATGGACCGGCTGGCGACACACATCGACGAAGTGCGTCGTAATATGGACAGCGACAAGCCGGTGGGCCGGCGGCTGGATTTCCTCATGCAGGAAATGAACCGCGAGGCCAATACGCTCGGCTCGAAGTCCATTGATATCGACACGACCCGCGCCTCGGTTGACCTGAAGGTCCTGATCGAGCAGATGCGCGAACAGATCCAGAACATCGAATAGGAACTGCCATGTCAGCCACGTTATATATCGTTGCGGCGCCCTCCGGTGCCGGCAAGACCAGCCTGGTAAAGGCCCTGCTCGAGGTTGACCCGCATGTGGTCGTGTCGGTGTCGCACACGACCCGCGCCATGCGCCCCGGTGAACAGGATGGTGTCGATTACAATTTCGTTGACGTGGCGCAATTCGAGGCGCTGGTTGCCGAACATCGTTTCCTCGAGTATGCAAAGGTGTTTGATAACTACTACGGTACCTCGCGCGACTGGGTCGAGACGACGCTGGCCGCGGGCAAGGATGTGATCCTCGAGATCGATTGGCAGGGGGCACGTATCGTGCGCCAGGCCTTTGCCGAGGCAGTCGGCATATTCATCCTGCCGCCGAGCCGGCTGGCGCTCGAGGAACGTCTGCGCGGCCGCGGTCAGGACAGTGACGAGATCATTGCCCGGCGTATGCAGGACGCAAAGGGCGAGATTTCCCATTACGACGAGTTCGACTACGTCGTGATCAACGATATTTTCGACGAGGCCCTGCTCGATCTGCGCGCCATCGTCACGGCGCGCCGCCGCTTGCGCACACAGCAGCCGCAGCTGGCAGCCCGGGTCGCGGAACTGCTGGCCTGAATGGCGATTTCCGGCGCTCAGGGATTGGCGCTGGCCGGCAAATTTCTGTAAACTTGCCCGTCCTTTCGTAACAGTGTCATTTTTCAGGAGAGTACCGCATGGCCCGCGTCACCGTTGAAGATTGTCTCGACCACGTCGACAATCGTTTTGATCTCGTCCTCAAGGCGACCAAGCGTGCCCGTCAACTCAGCTCGGGCAAGGAACCCTTCCTCGAGTGGGAAAATGACAAGCCGGCGGTGATGGCACTGCGTGAAATTGCCGAGGGCCTGGTTACCGAGGAAGTCCTGAACCCCCGGGAAGTCGTTGAAGAAGAGCCGGAACTGGCTGTCGCCGGTGTCATCAGTGAAGATGAGGCCGCCAGCGAAGTGGGCAAGGCGACTGCAGAAAGTCTTGCTGCCGCGATCGACGAAGCAAAACCGGAAGAATAAAACAGTAGTCTGCCAGGACTTGCATCCCCGGCGCACCCCTTGCGCCGGACAAGTTTCCGTCAATCCGTTACACTCAAAGCCATTATCTATGCTGCGCCGCGTGTCTGCGGGGCGCGATCAGGTTTGAGTATGGCTTCCGAGGCACTCCAGAACAGAGACTTTTTGATCAGTGACCTGTGTCACCTGCTCGAGGAATATCTCGAAGAGGACCAGGTACGCGAGGTCTATCGTGCCTACCTGTTTGGTGCCGAGGCGCACGAAGGCCAGATGCGCCTGAGCGGCGAACCGTATATTTATCACCCGATTACCGTGGCGCGCATACTTGCCGAGCAGCGGCTTGATCACCAGACCGTGATTGCGGCGATCCTGCACGATGTCATCGAGGACACCCCGACTGCCAAAGAACAGATCGCCGGCGAGTTCGGCGAGGAAGTCGCGGAACTCGTTGACGGCGTCAGCAAGCTGACCCAGATCCAGTTTGAAAGCCAGGAACAGAAACAGGCCGAAAACTTCCGCAAGATGATCCTGGCGATGACCCGCGATATCCGTGTCATCCTCATCAAGCTTGCCGATCGGCTGCATAACATGCGCACCCTCGGCTCGATGCCGCCGCACAAGAGACGGCGCATCGCCCGCGAGACACTCGATATCTATGTGCCGATTGCGACCCGCCTCGGCATGAACACCCTGCGTATCGAGCTTGAAGAACTCGTTTTCCAGAACATGTACCCGATGCGTTACCGCGTACTGGATGAGGCGGTGCGCAAGGCGCGCGGGAATCGCAAGGAGATCGTGCAGAAGATCGAAACCGGCATCAAACGCCGCCTGCACCAGGAAGGTCTGGACGGTGAAGTCATCGGCCGGGAAAAACACCTGTTCAGTATTTACCAGAAGATTCGTGACAAGACCTCGACCCTGTCAGAAGTCTTCGATGTCTATGCCTTCCGGATTATCGTCGATTCGGTGGATGCCTGTTACCGGGTGCTCGGTGTGGTGCATAACCTGTACAAACCCGTGCCCGGCAAGTTCAAGGATTACATCGCGATCCCGAAGGCGAACGGTTACCAGTCATTGCATACGATTCTGTTCGGCCCCTACGGTGTGCCGATCGAGGTGCAGATCCGCACGCGGGAAATGCACACCGTGGCTGAACACGGCATCGCCGCGCACTGGCGTTACAAGACCGGCGACACCCCCGGCTCGACAGACCATGTGCGGGCCCGCGAATGGATGATGAACATTCTCGAAATGCAAAAGAGTGCCGGCGACTCGCTCGAGTTCATCGAAAACCTGAGGATCGACCTGTTCCCCGATGAGGTATACGTGTTCACGCCGAAGGGCCAGATCATGGAGCTGCCGCGCGGCGCTACGGCAGTGGATTTTGCCTATGCCGTGCACACGGATATCGGTAACAGTTGTGTTGCCGCGAAGATCGATCGTCGCCTGGCCCCCTTGCGCACCCCGCTCATGAATGGCCAGTATGTCGAGATCATCACCGCGCCGAATGCGAAGCCGAACCCGGCCTGGCTGAACTTTGTCTTTACCGCGAAGGCGCGCTCGAACATCCGCCACTTCCTCAAGAACCTGCGTCGCGATGAGGCCGTGTCACTGGGCAAGCGCCTGCTCGACAAGGCGTTGGCGCTGTTTGCGCTGAGTACGGACGAAGTCCCCAAGCGGCAGATGAAACGGCTGCTCAAGCAATACAAGCTGGAAAGTCTCGATGACCTGTTATTCCAGATTGGCCTGGGCGAACGTATGCCGCAGATCGTGGCGCGCCTGTTGGCCCCGGATGAAGAGGGCAAGACGGGTGCGGTGGCCGGCGAGCCGAGTATCGGTGCGCCGCTGGCAATCACCGGTACGGAAGGCATGGTGGTCAGTTATGCGAAGTGTTGCCGGCCGATCCCCGGCGATCCGATCATCGGTTATGTCACAGCCGGGCGGGGCATCGTGATCCATAACGAGTCGTGCAAGAATGTCGCCGATTTCCGCAAATACCCGGAAAAATGGATCGATGTGAAGTGGGAAGAGGAAACCAAGGGCGACTTCCCGGTTGACCTGCGCGTGCATGTTTCCAACCAGCGTGGCGTACTGGCAACGGTCGCCGCGGCAATCGCCGATATGGGTGCAAATATCGAAAACGTCGGTATCGAGGAACGCGACGGCAAATACAGTACAATGACCTTCACGCTTGATGTGCGCGATCGCAAACACCTGGCCGAAATCATGCGCCGTATTCGCGCTCTGGATCAGGTTATCCGTATTAACCGCGTGCACAAATAACACTTGGTATCCTGACAAGGGGAAATTCATGGCTCGCGAAATTATTTCGACGGATCGCGCACCGCAGGCGATCGGTACCTATTCACAGGCCGTCAAGGTCGACAACACGGTTTACCTGTCAGGCCAGATCCCGCTCGACCCGACCAGCATGGAAATAGTCGCAGGTGACATGGAAGCCCGGATCACCCGCGTGTTCGATAACCTGCAGGCCGTTGCCCACGCCGCCGGCGGGGATTTGAAAGATATCGTCAAGCTGAACATCTTCCTGACCGACCTCGCGCATTTCCCGCTCGTCAACGAGGTCATGTCGCGCTATTTTAGCGAGCCTTATCCTGCCCGCGCCGCGATCGGTGTCGCGGCCCTGCCAAAAGACGCCGGTGTCGAAATGGACGCCGTGCTGATCCTCAACCAGGCGTAAGCCCTTAACCAGATGGCGACGGACCCGGCACGCCTGGCCGTGACCGCGCTCAAGGGCGTCGGCCCCCAGGTGGCAAAAAAGCTGGAACGACTCGGCCTGTACACGGTGCAGGACGTATTGTTTCACCTGCCGCTGCGTTATGAAGACCGCACCCGCGTCGTGCCGATGGGCGGTCTGCGCCCCGGTGACCATGCCGTGGTCGAAGGTGAAGTGCTGCTCACCGAGATCAAGTATGGCCGGCGGCGCAGCCTGTTATCGCGTATCAGTGATGGCACCGGCACCCTGACCCTGCGGTTTTTTCATTTCAGCGCCGCGCAGCAGGCCGCGCTGGCGCGCGGTGCGCAGCTGCGTTGTTTTGGTGAAGTGCGCAAGGGGCCGGCCAGTTACGAGATCGTGCACCCTGAGTACCGGGTCATCGACCCGGAGCACGAGACACCCGTCGAGGAATATCTGACCGCGGTCTATCCGGCCACCGAGGGTGTGCATCAGCAACGCCTGCGTGGCCTGGCCGCCCGGGCACTGGCCTATGTGGGCGGCTTGCACGAATGGTTGCCGGCGGACGCCCTCGCCTCGCTGGCCTTGCCCGATCTGCAGCACGCGATCCTTTTGTTGCACCGGCCACCACCGGATATCGACCAGGCCATGCTCGCCGACGGTGCGCACCCGGCCCAGCAACGCCTCGCCTTCGAGGAATTACTCGCCCAGCATCTGAGCTTGCGGCGCATTCGCCATCGCGTGCAACAGCACGCGGCACCGGTCCTGCAGGCAAAAGGGAGGTTACTGGATGCCTTTCTGCAGGCCCTGCCGTTCACGTTAACCGGCGCCCAGCAACGCGTGATCGCCGAGATCCGGCAGGACATCGAACGCGGTGTGCCGATGCAGCGCCTCGTACAGGGTGATGTCGGTTCCGGCAAGACCGCGGTTGCGGCCTGTGCCGCCCTGCAGGCGATCGAGGCCGGTTACCAGGTCGCGATCATGGCGCCGACCGAACTGCTCGCCGAACAGCATTATCGCAATTTCGATCACTGGTTCACGCAGCTCGGCATCGAGCATGCCTGGCTGGCCGGCAGTCTGAAGGGCAAGGCGCGCCAGCAGTGTCTCGCGGCCGTCGTCTCGGGCAGGGCTCAGTTCGTCGTCGGCACACATGCGCTGTTCCAGGACGAGGTTGAATTCAATCGCCTCGGCCTTGTCATCATCGATGAGCAACACCGCTTCGGTGTGCATCAACGCCTCGCCCTGCGCGACAAGGGCCGTGCCAGTGACGAGGTCCCCCATCAGCTCGTCATGACGGCGACGCCGATCCCGCGCACGCTGGCCATGACCTTCTATGCCGACCTGGACTGCTCGGTGATCGACGAGTTACCGCCGGGCCGCACGCCGGTACAGACCGTGGTGATCCCGGATGCGCGGCGCGACGAGGTCGTGCAACGCGTCGCCGAGGCCTGTGCCGAAGGGCGGCAGGCCTACTGGGTGTGTACGCTCATCGATGAATCCGAGATGTTGCAGTGCGAGGCTGCGGAAACAACGGCCGGTCTGCTGGCCGAGGCCTTGCCGGAACTGCATATCGGCCTCGTGCATGGCCGGCTAAGGACGGCGGAAAAAGAGTCGATCATGCGGGCCTTCA
>JASFME010000037.1:0-13523 GCA_050117725.1 Granulosicoccaceae bacterium
TGCAAAAGAGCTGCGCCAGTATGTCGAGGAACTGGCCGGGCTGGCGAATTGCCATATCAACACGCATCCGAATGCCGGTTTGCCGAACGAGTTCGGTGAATACGATGAAACGCCGGCACAGATGGCCTCCGAGATCGAGGAATGGGCCAAAAACGGTTACCTGAACATTATTGGCGGTTGTTGTGGCACGACACCGCCACACATCAGGGCGATTGCCGAGGCAGTCAGCAAGTACCCGCCGCGTAAACGCCCCGAGGTTGAGGCGGCCTGTCGTCTGTCCGGTCTTGAACCGTTCAACATTACGAAAGAGTCCCTGTTCGCCAATGTCGGTGAGCGTACCAACGTCACCGGCTCGGCGAAGTTCAAACGCCTCATTCTCGAAGAGCGCTACGATGAAGCCCTGAGTGTTGCACGTGAGCAGGTCGAGAACGGCGCGCAGATGATCGACGTGAACATGGATGAGGGCATGCTTGACGGTGAGGCCGCGATGCGCGTGTTCCTCAACCTGATCGCGAGTGAGCCGGATATCTCCCGCGTGCCGGTCATGATCGACTCATCGAAGTGGCCGATCCTCGAAGAGGGTTTGAAGTGCATCCAGGGCAAGGGCGTGGTCAACTCGATCAGCATGAAAGAGGGCGAAGACAAGTTCATCGAGCAGGCCAGGTTGTGTCGCCGCTACGGTGCTGCCGTGATCGTCATGGCCTTTGATGAGGCCGGCCAGGCTGACACGTACGAGCGCAAGGTCGAGATCTGCACGCGCGCCTACAAGGTGCTGACCGAGCAGGTCGGCTTCCCGGCGGAAGACATTATCTTCGACCCGAACATCTTTGCCGTGGCGACAGGCATCGAGGAACACAACAACTACGGTGTTGATTTCATCGAGGCGACGCGCACGATTAAACAGAACTTGCCGCATGCGCTGGTGTCCGGTGGTGTGTCGAACGTGTCGTTCAGCTTCCGTGGTAACAACCCGGTACGCGAGGCCATCCACTCGGTATTCCTGTACCACGCAATCCAGGCCGGTATGGACATGGGCATCGTCAATGCCGGGCAACTGGCTGTTTACGACGACCTGCCGGAAGAGTTACGCGAACGCGTCGAGGATGTCGTGCTGAATCGCCGCGAGGATGCAACCGAGCGCCTGCTCGAAATCGCCGACAAATATAAAGGCGAAGGTACGACGGAAAAGAAAGAAGACCTGGAGTGGCGCAGCTGGCCGGTGGCGAAGCGTATGGAACATGCACTCGTGAAAGGTATTGATGCCCATGTCGAAGAAGACACCGAGGAAGCCCGGCAGCACTTTGATCGCCCGATCCAGGTGATCGAAGGGCCGCTTATGGATGGTATGAACGTGGTCGGTGACCTGTTCGGTGCCGGCAAGATGTTCCTGCCGCAGGTCGTGAAAAGCGCGCGTGTCATGAAAAAGGCCGTTGCCTACCTGATCCCGTATATCGAGGCGGAAAAGAAAGCAGGCGCCCGCGCCAAGGGCCGCATTGTGCTGGCGACAGTGAAGGGTGACGTACATGACATCGGCAAGAACATTGTCGGCGTGGTGCTGCAGTGCAACAACTTCGAGGTCATTGACCTTGGCGTGATGGTACCGGCACAACAGATTCTTGATAAGGCCATCGAAGTCGATGCCGACATTATCGGCCTGTCCGGTTTGATCACGCCGTCACTCGACGAGATGGTGCATATCGGCAAGGAGATGCAACGGCTGAATATCGCCAGGCCGTTGTTGATCGGTGGCGCCACGACCTCAAAGGCGCACACGGCGGTGAAGATCGATCCCGGGTTTGATTTGTCACAGACCGTATGGGTCAAGGATGCCTCGCGTGCCGTGGGCGTGGCGCAAAACCTGATCAGTGAAGCAAACAAGGACAGCTTTATTGACGAGGTCCGTGCCGAGTATGAACAGGTACGTATCAATCATGCCGGCCGCCGGGCGCGGATTGACTGGCTGTCACTCGAGCAGGCGCGTGCCAACCGTACGCCGATTGACTGGTCAGGGTACACACCACCTGTACCGACCTTTGCCGGCACGCGCGTGTTCGATGATTATCCGCTGGCAGAATTGCGCGACTATATCGACTGGACGCCGTTCTTCCACACGTGGGAACTCAAGGGCAGTTACCCGAAGATTTTCGATGATCCGGCCAAGGGTGAAGAGGCGCACAAACTGTTTGATGATGCGCAGCGCATGCTGGAACAGATCATTGATGAACACTGGTTGCGGGCGCGAGCCGTGGTCGGTTTCTTCCCGGCCAACCAGATCGGTAGCGATGATATCGAGGTCTATAGTGATACGGCACATGACGGGGTGTTAACGATCCTGCATCACCTGCGCCAGCAGACCGAGCGCCCAAGGGGCAAGCCGAACCGCTGCCTGGCCGATTTCGTCGCGCCTAGGGACAGCGGCCTGACTGATTATATCGGTGGCTTTGTCGTGACCGCCGGGCTGGGGATTGAGGAGCACGTCAAACGTTTTGAGGAGGCGCATGATGATTACCATGCGATTATGCTCAAGGCACTGGCCGACCGCCTCGCCGAGGCCTTTGCCGAGCGCATGCATGAACGTGTGCGCAAGGAATTCTGGGCCTATGCCGCGGATGAGTCACTCAGCAATGATGAGCTAATCAAGGAAGCCTACAAGGGTATCCGCCCGGCGCCCGGCTACCCTGCCTGTCCGGATCACACCGAGAAGGCTACGTTGTGGCAACTGCTCGATGCCGAGCACAGCACGGGCGTATTGCTGACCGAGTCCTACGCAATGTGGCCCGCATCCTCCGTATCGGGCTGGTATTTCAGTCATCCGGACGCGAGTTATTTCGCGGTCGGCAAGCTCAACCGCGACCAGGTCGAGGACTATGCCCGGCGCAAGGGGCTGTCACTGGCCGAGACCGAGCGCTGGCTGGCACCGAACCTGGGTTATGACCCGGATGCGGGTTGATCGTTTGCGTGTTAGTCTTTACGCGTAATCGCCGGCAAGCTGAATAAATAATCAATAATAAACGCTGTAGCGGGAGTGGTTCGGCATGAAGCTAACAACCAAGTTCAACCTGGTATTGTTGTCCGTGTTCACGATCGGCCTGATCGTGGTCGGTTATGTTTCACACTACGTGTTGCAGAACAATGCACGCCAGGAAGTGATCCGCCATGCTGGAATGATGATGGAAGCGGCACTGGCCATGCGTTCATACACCATCAAGGAAATCCGGCCGTTGCTGAAAGACGGTATGCAGCAGCAATTTCTGCCGCAAAGTGTGCCGTCGTACGCTGCGACTCAGAATTTCGAGGCGCTGCGTGAAAGCCGTCCCGATTACCATTACAAGGAAGCAACGTTGAACCCGACCAACCCGCGTGACCGTGCGACGGACTGGGAAACCGATATAATCAATGCCTTTCGTGACAGCGGTGAATTGCCGGAACTCGTCGGCGAGCGAAACACACCCAATGGTCGATCATTGTACCTGGCACGACCGATTCGCATTAAAAACGAAAGTTGCCTGGCCTGCCACAGCACCCTGGACAAGGCGCCAGCGAGTATGATCAAGCTGTATGGTGAGGCAAACGGCTTTGGCTGGCAATTTGGTGAAGTGGTCGGTAGCCAGATCGTCAGCGTACCGTTGTCATTGCCGATTGAAAAGGCTAACCAGGCCTTCATCATTTTCATGGGTTCGATGCTGGCGACATTTGCCCTGATTTTTCTGCTGCTGAACATCATGCTGCGCAAGGTTGTAATCAAGCCGATCCTGAAGATATCGCATATTGCGGACGAAGCCAGCAAGGGCAACACAGACATTGCCGAATTCAATATCAAGGCGAAAGACGAGATCTCGGATCTGGCCCGCGCCTTCAATCGCATGCGCATCAGCCTTGAAAAGGCAATGAAGATGCTGTCCTGACAAGGTGAGGAGATAAACAATGGGCAGTAACCGTACCTGGCTTAGTAGCGTGCTGTTCCTCGATATCGTCGGTTATTCCAAGCACGCCAACGCCAATCAGATCCTGATCAAGCAGCACTTTAATGATGTGATTTCAGACTCCATCGATTGTCTTGATGATGAGGATGCGATCATGCTCGATACAGGTGACGGTATCGCAATCTGTTACCTTGGTGATCCGGAAGACATCCTGTACGTCGCGATTGGCTTGCGCAATGCGTTTGAGAAGGCCGCACAGTCCTGTACGATCGCCTATAGCGTGCGTTCCGGTATCAACCTTGGCCCGGTGAAGATCGTTGAAGACATTAATGGCCAGCGCAACACGATTGGTGATGCGATTAACGTGGCGCAACGTGTCATGGCATTTGCACAGCCCAACCAGCTGCTCGTATCCCGTTCCTATTTCGATGTCATCAGTGCGATTTCGGAAGACTATCAGACTATGTTCAACTACCTCGGCATGCGTGAGGACAAGCATGTGCGCCGACATGCCGTTTACGAGGTCACGGAAGACGCTACGCCATTGAAGTTGATCGAGGCCGGTTCACAGAAAATCGCCGAGGAAGAACTCGGTAGTGTCCAGCTTAACGAGGAACACCTGAGCACGGCGCAGACCCATCTCGCCGCCTACATCGGGCCGATGGCGAAGTTGATCGTGGATCGCGCCTCGAAGCAGGTCAACACCGTCAGCCAGTTGTACAGAATGCTCGCCGAAGAGATTGAAGGCGAAGAGCAGCGCCGTGAATTCCTGACGGCCGCCGGCGAATAACAGCGTTGTGCCTGCAACTGTAGCGTACAGCGCTTAGGTATTGAGCAGTTTGAGTCATCAATCGTCTTTAACGGCGGCTTTATTGGGTGTTTACAGTTTTATCACGTCCCTTGCACCAATCGGGTGCTATATTTAATGTGAAATTTTCCGGAAAATGGTCGATACTAATAAAGTGTTGGGATAATTAGTCGGGGCGCGCCGAAACCGGCTAACGGGGTTTACACATGACGTCGCTGAAAGCTGATCCGTCTGCAAGCGGCACGCCAGGGAAGGAACGCCGGATAGCCCAGCGCTACGCGCTGGATTTGCCTGCCAGGCTCTATCTCGATGACAATGATGTTCTGAGCATTGCAGTCAAGAATTTTTGTGTTGGAGGCCTCTACCTTACGGGTCGGCCAGGCAGTCTTGCGGCCACGGCCCTGCAGCAATTGCAGGACGGTAGCGAGGTCATCGTGGAAAGCACGCTGGCCGGTGACCAGGTCGGGCAACTGCGCATGCGTGCCCGCATTGTTCGACATGAGCCCGGCGGCGCGGGCGTCGCCTTTATCGATCCCGATCCGCTGATCCTGCAGAAAATCCATTCGCACATCATCGGGGTGTCCACGTCCACTCGGACACCGCTGGCCTCCGGCGAAAGCACCGTTGATTACAGTGCGCTGATCCAACGCTGTGACCAGGTGGTGATGGACAGCATCGAGACGATCCTCGACAAGTTTTGTTCAACCGTGGTCGATACGCTGTTTGAGCTATCACAGGACATCAAGGATATCCGCACACAGAATGCCTATTTCAATGCGATGGGGGTATTGAACAAGAGCAAGGCATCCCTGGCTGAATGGTTCACCGGCGCCATACTGAAGGGACTGGAGCGGCATGATACCACTACCCATGCAGCAGATGTTTCACTCACGGATATCAGCACAGATTCACTGTCACTCGTGGAAGAAACTGATTTCGAGGACTGGCTGGCGGCATCCGGTATCGTCGACAGTGTTTTTTCGCAGCACCGCGAATTGCTGAATGATTTGCACCGGCGCCTGTCGATTATCTTTGATAGCAAGATTGATAAAAACAACAACCCGTACGGGCCCATGCTGTATGCCAACGCATTGCAGGAGGCGTTAATGCAGCTGGGGCTGGAGCATGTTGTTAACCTGGCTATTTACAAGGTGCTCAACAAGGTCCTGATAAGCGAACTCGGCACTGTCTACAAGGATGTGAATACCATCCTGATCGAACAGGGTATTCAACCGGAAGAAGGTGTTATCTTAAAAAAAGAAGAACCCGCCGAACCGGAAACTGAAACAGAGGCCGTGGCGGAACCAGAAGCAGCAGGAGATACAGTAAAGCCGGATATTGAACCAGAATCCGTAACAGCATCACAAGCAGCCGGGCAGACGGTAAAACAGGATACTGGCACAGAACCACAGGTACCGGCCACGTTGTCATCCGAACACGACCGACAGATCATTTCACCGACCGAGGCACTTGATCTGTACGACCTGGTGCATGACCTGCGCGAGTTACGCAAAACAGTCAGTAGCGGTAGCGCAGCTGCACAGACGAGCGCAGGTATTACTGAAGCCGGCACCGGAGCTGATATTCAAGCCGGTATCGAAGCCGGTACGGGCGCCGCTGCAGAACAACAACATGGCCCAAGTTTTTCCTCCGACCAGATTATCGATGCGCTGACCACGATTGATCGACGTGGTGAGGCACGCGACGATGGTCGCAGCATCAAGGAGCGCGTCGTTGATGCCCTGCGCAAGACGGGTGCCGGTGGTGACATGGCAATTGCCGAGCACGATGACCGGGTGATCGATGTCACCACGGATATTTTCGACTCGATGAAGCATGACCTGCAGGTTGCTGCGGCACTCAAACTCTGGCTGGAAAAACTTGAAATCCCGCTCATGAAGATCGCACTGGTCGATGACACGATATTTACGGACCGCAAACATATTGCCCGTGATGTGATCAACAAGATCGCCCAGCTTGAATTGACTGGTCATGATAATGAGAGTTCAGTACAGGCCAGTATCAATCAATCATTGAACTGGTTGGTTGGCCTGATGAACAATGAGTTTGATGGCAGTTCCACTGTCTTTAAACGTGTTGACGATCAGCTTGATCTGTTGCTGCAAATCCAGAACAAAGAGTACGAGAAAAATGTTGAAAAGGTCGCTGAATCAAGTGCGACAAACAAGGCACTGAATGAAGAGAACGAAGCAGACAAACTTATTAGCCAGGAGTTTGTGGCCCGTGATGAGAAGCGAAAAGAGGCGCTGAATCGTGTCAGGCGACTGGAAGAGGGGGACTGGGTTGTGTTCGAGGTCAATACAGATGACCCATCTCGTGTTCGTGTTGCCTGGATCGCAAGATATACTGAAAAGCTTGTATTTGTGAACCTGCTCGGGGAAAAAGAACGTACCATCAGCATGGTCGAACTGGCCGAGCAGTTGCTCGAAGAAACTGCGGTGATTGTTGATAACGCCGATGATCCGATCATGGATCGCGCCCAGTACAGCATGCTGCAGGAACTGCATGAGAAACTGCTGTATGAAACCACCCATGATCAGCTCACCTGTCTGCTTAGCCGTCGAGAATTTGAAAAGCACGTGAAGGACCTGCTGGTTAAAAGCAAGGCAAACAATGACCGGCATATGCTCTGTTATATGGACCTGGACAAGTTTGAAGTGATCAATACTGGTTCCGGTTATGAGGCAGGTGATGCCCTGTTGAAGCAAATTGCGGAAGTACTTGCTGAAGCCGTAGGCGACAGGGGTGTGGTAGGCCGGATTGGCAGTGATGAGTTCGGTATCCTGGTCGAAAACATGGGGCTCGAGGATTCGATTGATCTGGCCTCGGAATATCTTGAAACCATCAAGGAACGCGGCTTTGTCTGGAATGGCAAGAAACTTGCTGTCTCAATGAGTGCCGGATTGGTACTTCTTAATGCGCAAGATGACAGTCACACCCACTTGTTACAGGAGGCTGAGGCGAGTTGCCGGGTAGCAAAGGAAATAGGTGGTAACCGGGTGCAGGTATACCATACTGGCAGTTCACGGCTGAACAAACGTAATGAGTCAATAAAATGGGCAGCAAAGGTTGATGAAGTCATAGAAAATAATGGTTTCAGTCTGCGTTGCCAGCGCATCATGCCTGTCAAGAATGAAGAAGAGCAGGCGCATTATGAGATCTTGTTGAATGTCTATGACAGCGATGGAGCTGCATTACCACTCGATGATTTCATCCAGGCAGCTGAAGTCTATAACCGCATGCCGGCGGTGGACCGCTGGGTAGTGACAACTGTATTCGAGTGGATAGAGAAAAACCAGGATTACCTGGGGGATATAAGTACCCTGTCGATTAACCTGTCGGGCAAGTCAATCAATGATGAAGACTTCCTGTACTTTCTCGAAGAACAGATCTCGGAAAGCAGGGTGCCCACCGAGTATGTTTGTTTCGAGATCACGGAAACAGCCGGTGTCAACAGCCTGTCCACTGCGGCAGAATTCATCAAGCGTATCCAGAAAACAGGCTGCCGGTTCTCGCTGGATGATTTTGGCAGTGGCGTGTCCTCATACGGTTACCTGAAGAACCTGCCGGTCGATTACCTGAAGATCGACGGCATGTTTGTGCGCGAGATGGCAAACAGTTCAAGTGACTATGCCGTGGTCAAATCGATCACCGAGATCGGACATTTTATGGGTAAATACGTGATTGCCGAGTTTGTTGAAAATGACGACTCGCTGGCGATCTTGCGCCAGATCGGTGTTGATTATGCCCAGGGCTATGGGGTGGAAAGACCGGTTGAACTGGATGCCTTACTGCTCGGCTAACAGCCTGAGCAGAAATTGTGTGTATGCCGGTTTGTGCCATTCCCGGCCGCCGAGAGCCTGGTAGCGAAGCCGGCCTTGCGGGTCGACCAGGTAGGTTGCGGGCAGACCACGCGGCTGCCAGGCTTCCGTGACCTGGCCGTCACGATCCATGAGGGTGTGGAGCTCCGGGGCGGTTGCGGCGAGAAATGTGAAAATCGTGTCTTCATCTTCCGCAGTATTGATAATATAAAATTCCAGTGTTTCGTCCTGCATGCTGGCCACGAGCTTCTCGATAGCCGGCATCTCCTTGCGGCAGGGGCCACACCAGCTGGCCCAGAAATGTACAAACTTCCATTGCCCGCTTGTTGCTGCAAAGACGCTGACATTGCCGTCCATGTCACTGAGTGTGAACGCAGGTGCCGGTTTGTCATTGATGGCGATGATACCGGGTGGCAAGGCAGTTGGCTCGCTCATAGCCGGACCAGGCAGCAGCAAGGCCAGTATTATTGCCAGGTATTTCATGGTTTGTCCTTTGCGCACTGCAGACCTTTGAGATGAATCCGCAAGGGCGCCGCTTGCCGTTGGGCTCCGCGATCGAAATGAGCAGACAGTGTGAACTCGCCGCTGACCCGCTCAAGCGTAATGTTGCCACCTTCACGTTCACCGGGATGAAAATCCAGTTGTTCGGGTAACAGTGTCCAGCGAAAGGTCGATTGACTGGCAAGCGGGACGCCCATTTTTTTCCAGCGTGTTTTCCATTCGTTACGCTGGATTCGCCGCAGTGGCTGCCCGTCAAGGCTGAACTGCCAGTTGCCAAGATCGAGCCAGAGAATATCGTTACTTTTGTTGTGGATGCCAACGGTTATAAAACAGGCCTGCTTCAGTTCATCGATCATCGGTGCGGGAAAACCCCGTGCCTCGTAAAAGCCGGCCATCTGTGCGGGGCTGCGTGGAATTAAACGCAGTTTTAGTCGATCGTTTTCAAACCGCACGGTTTCTGTTGCATTAACATTGAACGGGAAAAAAATGCCCAACAACAACAAGATACTGAGATAGTTAATGTGCATAGATGAGGATACAGAATATTGGTATGTTATTTATGAATTAAGACATCTTATCATGTTATGCTTTTTTACCTGATCGCCAGATCTGAATAGCTATGTCAGAACCCGATTTCGAAAAAATCCGCACTGAGAATGATACAAAGATGCTCGCTGATCTGCCAGCCATACGCCGTGGCGAGCGACTGGATGCCCTGATCTCGTTCGCCAAGGCCTATCTCGGCATGTTTGCCATTACCGATGATTGCCACGATCCCGCATCGCGCGTTCACATGCTGGCTAATGACGAACTGGCGCGCGCCGTTCTCGAGGGCATAGCGGCCGCGTTGCATGCGGATTATCCATCACCGGAGCAGATTGGTGAAAGTATAATGAAAGAACAGCCTTATGCCAGTGGCTATGTCGTGCTGGCAGGGCTGGAACAATTGGTGAAGCGTGACCCACAGGTATTTACAGACATACCGGACAGATTGCTCAAGGCCGGTTTGTGTTTCCATTATGCCAACCCCTGTGCACAACCTCCGCGCTGGCTGAATCAGTTACTGGATGAACGCATTGATCTCGTCAGCGAGGCCTTGCTGGAAATGTGGCTGGGCATGATCAATCTCGGCACGGACTACCTGCCTGGTTATAACCAGCTCTACGTGGACAAGGCGTATCGTCCACTGGTGGCGGTGACAGTCTTGCCCCTGTTGCAGGCCTGGCAGGACTGTCGCGACAAGACCATGCGCGAACTTTTACATCTGGCCCTGCGTTTTGCCGACCGTCGGCAGTTGCTCGACCTTGCCGAGCAACAGTTACAGGCGGAAGAATCGATGAGTGTGAAGCGGCGTGTGTACTGGCGAGCGACAGCATTTATGCTGGCCAATGACCGCCATGCACAGGAATTGAGCGACTATGTCGGTCGCTCCAAGGAACGTGCCCTGCGCCTGCTGGATTTTGTCTATGCAGCGATGCAGCCAGGCGAGGGCGCACAGGTTGAACTTGAACCGATGGCGCTGGCACGTTTGATCCGCATGATCGCGCCGAAGTTCACACCACGCCAGGATGCGCATGGCACGCTCGATGAAATCGAGCGCAAGGTGGTGTGGTTATTCAATACTTTTGAAAAACAGCAGGGCAGGGCAACACAAGACGCGATGCACTGGCTTCAAGGTGTCAGGGTCATGCGCGGTACATTGCGTTATTTCAATGCGTTGCCTGCAGGGATGCAGGCAATGAGCGATAGCAGGACGCGGTAGCGTTGCTGTAATTAACGTTATAGACGCCGTTGACAGGCTAACGAATGCTCATGGACTCGGACCAGTTACCATCCGGCATGAACTCGGCTTTCTCGAGGACGGCTTGTGCCGCAGAGGACTGACCTAGTTGCGTGAGAATTTCACCTTTGAGTAACAGCGATTCCTTTGCGCCAGGATCGAGTTCAATCGCCTCGTTAATAATGGTCAGTGCCCTGGGATATTGCCTGGTGATGAACAATACCGTGGCGAGATTGTGATAGCCCTTCTGGTATGAGGGATCGTGAAGAATGGTCTGCTGCAGGTGAGCTATGGATTTTTTGTATTGTCCCTTCCGGGCGAGTAATACGGCCAGATCGTCATGTGCCTCGGCGTTTTTACTATCGAGTTTGAGCGCCTGTCGCAGGTCTTTTTCGGCTGCAACCAGGTCACCTTTCCAGATACGACGTACGCCACGTTTGGTATAGGCGACAGAGCTGTCAGGGTTGCGCTCCAGGTAGACGCTCAGATCATCAATCGCCGCGGCAAGTTCGCCACTGCGACCGCGCGCCATGCCGCGGCCATACCAGGCGTCATCCAGTGAAGGATCGAGTTTGATTGCCATGCTGTAATCTTTAATCGCGTCGTAAAATTCCTGCAGTCTGAAATACTGTTTGCCACGTTCCAGGTAGTTTTTTGCGTATGAGGGGTTGGCGGCAATCTGGTTTGTCAGCACGGCGATACGGTTTTCGATACGGCCACGCTCATCTGTAACCTGCAGCGCCAGCCTGGGGCCGATATCCGGCAGGTTTACCAGTGGATTGATATACGCACCAACTTTTGCCGGAAGCTGTCCGAAGCAGGCCGTATAGGCATCGGTGTTCATGACGGCCGGCTTTACTCGTGAAAATGAAGATAACTGGTAGTCCTCGAGTGAGATATCGACCTGCTTGTCAAAATATTGCCCGTAACATTGTTCGTAAATTTTTTCACCCGATGCATCAAACTGGCGAAAGGCGTGCAGTTCATCGCTGTTATTGTGGAAGTTAATCAGAGTCTGCACAGGTGCGTTACGAAAACCGGGCAACCAGGCAACCAGGTAATCCCTTTGCAGGTTGCCCTGCTCATCATAAATGAAGACCTCCATGACATGGACTTGATCAGGATTTTCTATTTCATACTGAACCCGGCTTAACAGTCGGCCAGAGGATTCGTCGAAATATTTTTTCTCAATGAAAAAGTCTCCCCGGGGTGAACTCACACCCCCGTAGCCACCACGGGATTCGGTGACACGGACTTTGTGCAGGTCGAGATATTTATCATGCAGTTTGACCAGGTTGTCGGCAAAATCATTCCAGGTGTTGATATGGACCTTGTCTTCCTTCATGCGATCAACCTGCTGCTTTGCAAAGCCTGGAGCGGCAGACAAAAGTGACAGGCATAGCAGAGTGATACAGGCAGAAATTTTCATAACCGGTTCCTCCTGGTTCTAAAGACGAATGTAATGCCAGCCTTCCTGCTGGCGCTGGATGATTTCCCGAATACCTGATGGGGCAACCTTGGTGTTCTTGATCAGTTTGAACTCATACCCCATCCTGCTTTTAAGACGTTTGTAACTGCGTTCACATGCAGTAAAAGTCAGGTTTGGATAACGCTCCTGCATGCTGATTATCCGGTCAGTATACAGGGAGCGTTCCGGCATCAAAAATTCGATGCCGGCGCCATAGGCGACTATTTCTACCTCAAGTTCCCGGTTATTGGCCTTGAAGGTTTCAAATGCGTGTTCGGTCTCCTCGAGCAAGGTATTTTGCAAGTAGTCGTCCTGGGTGTTGACATGCATAACAATGCGCCAGACTTTGTCAGCGGGTTGCGCATATTGGGATAATTCATTAACAGGCGGGGTATTGTCGGAGACGACTGAATTCAGGAACCAGCCACCGGTTGCTCCTGCGGCAATCAGCAGGGATGCGACGAGGGATGCCGGCAGTTTGCGGCGTGGTGCAGAACGGTTGTCATGTCTAGCCACGTCATCATAGGCAATGCGGACCATGTCGCGCGTTTGTTGTAACCGGCATAACCGCACATGCAGCTGGTTGTCGTGCTGAATGGCATCCAGCACGCATTGCCGATCGTCATCATCAAGTTCATCATCGATATAGGCATTGAGCATTTCGTCTGAGATATGTTCGTTCATGATTCAGACCTCTTCGTATGCAGCTGTGTGACAGGGTTTGGATCAGTTTCCAGAAGCAACCTGGACAATGCGCGGCGTGCCCGGCATAACCGGCTCATCACCGTACCAATCGGTATATCGAGAACCGTTGCCACCTCGGCATAACTTGCTTCCTGCAAGTCGACAAGGCTGATAACTATCCGTTGCCCCTGGGGCAGGGTACTGATGGCCTCCCGCACGCGTTGTTTCATGTTGTGCCGGATCGACAATTGCTCAGGTGTTGTTGAGTCGGTGAGGACATAATCATCAATGTCATCAGTCGGGCGCTGTCGGCGCAGATGATCACGCCATGCATTGACGAGAATACGCAGCAGCCAGGGTTTCAGAACATCCGGGTTGCGTAACTGCTCCAGGCTGGCCAGGCTACGGGTGATTGCCTCCTGCGCCAGATCCTCTGCCAGCGCCGTGTTATGGCACCAGGAATAGGCCAGCCGGTACAAATCCGTGCGTAGCCCGGCAATCTGTTCGCGCAATCGTT
>JASFME010000038.1:0-13328 GCA_050117725.1 Granulosicoccaceae bacterium
GAGACGCCGCTCATCATCAATGGCGAAAAAATTGATGAGCTGCGTGCGGCCAGGGGTCTTGCTCGTGCGGGCCAGGGCCTTCTGGTCGCAGATAGCGTTCAGGGCGCTGGATTTACCGGCATTGGAGCGGCCGGCAAATGCGACCTCGGCACCCGTGTCGGGCGGGCAATGTTTCAGATCCGGGGCACTTTTTTCGAACCGGGCTTGTCGAAGTATGGACATGGTACTCGTCACGGGGTTGTCGGCCTGGCCGCCGCGCATCGCCCGGCAGACATGAATGAGAGGCGTAATTTACTGTATTTACAGGTAAAATACCATGGCCAGGGAGGGACCATGTGGCAGCGCAAGTTTGCTCTTGGCGGGCGTCTCTGGTATATAGTCATGCCGTTTATGCCCGGCCCCGGGTCAGGCAACCAAACTGATGGTCGTGGTCCGCGAGACGGCGAGCGTAAATACCAATTATTGCCGGATAACCGGCGCATCCAGACCCCCGATAGGGACAGGAGTAGAAAAAGATGAAGATTCGCGCAATCGTTGCTGCAAGCATGTTTCTGGCCGCCGGTGCGGCTGTTGCCGGTGATGATCTGAAAAAGGGCAAGGCCGTCTATGACAGCGCCTGTTTTGCCTGCCACGCGGCAGGCGTTGCCGGTGCACCGAAGATGGGTGACAAGGCTGTCTGGGCTGACCGTATCAAGCAGGGCATGGATACGCTGAAGACACACGCTATCAAGGGCTTCACTGGCAAGAGCGGCGTCATGCCGGCCAAGGGCGGTCGTGCTGATCTGGCAGATGCCGATGTTGCTGCCGCTGTTGCCTACATGGTTGAACAGAGCAAATAAGTAACCCAAGGATTTAGTGCAATGAAAAAACTCGCAATCAGCCTGCTGTTGTTGGCCGGTGTATCAACGGCGTTTGCCGGTGGTGACCCGGTAGCCGGCAAGGCCAAGGCAGCCTCGTGTATTGGCTGTCATGGTGTCGATGGCAACAGTGCCAACCCGGACTGGCCGTCACTTGCCGGCCAGGGCGCACCCTACATTGCCAAGCAGATCGCTGACTTCAAGTCAGGGGCGCGCAAGGATCCGACCATGACAGCGATGGCCGCGGGGCTGCCAGACGCCGATGTTGCAGATGTCGCGGCCTTCTTCGCGAGCCAGAAGCGCAATATCCTCGGTGCGGACAAGGCCATGATAGAAATGGGCAAGCAGATTTACCGTGCCGGTATCAAGGACAAGAACGTTGCGGCATGTGCGAGTTGCCACGGCCCGACCGGTATCGGCAACCCGGCGGCGAAGTTCCCGGCCCTGTCTGGCCAGCATGCCAAGTATACGGCCAAGGCATTGAAAGACTTCCGCGGTGGTGCCCGCAGCAATGATCCGCAGAAGATGATGCAAACGGTCGCAGCCAGATTGAGCGACAAGGAAATCGACGCGGTAGCATCATACGTTGCCGGCTTGCACTAGACGCTATTGCTACAGACCGGAAAAAAGGGTGGTGATCTGACCACCCTTTTTTTTGCCTCGTAGTACAGACACAGTTCGTACGGGTATGTTACTTGCTTGCGGGGGTGGGACTGCTAACATGACGGCCCCGCTGTAGGTAATACCTGAGATGAGTTAAGTTGGAAAAGCAAACCAGACAAGCGCACCAGCATGGCATAGGCCGGATTCTGCTCGAGTTTCTCGGCTCGATGAACCTGGCGATCACGGTACTCGTCGCCATCGCGATTGCCGCCGTGATCGGTACCGTGCTGCAACAAAACCAGGCTTACTCTGCGTACCAGATCAAGTTCGGTCCGTTCTGGTTCGATGTGTTCAAAACCCTCGGTCTGTTCGATGTCTACAAGGCCTGGTGGTTTCTAGCCCTGCTGGGTTTCCTGTTGTTATCGACAAGCGTCTGCATATACCGCAATGGCCCGACCATGCTGCGCGAGATGCGCCAGTACCGGCTTAACGCGAAACGCAATTCGCTGCGCACCATGCACCATGCCGTTGACTGGCAGGTCAGACCATCAATCAAAGAAGTCAGCAGCACGGTCAGCGAGTTACTCAGCTCACAACGCTACCGGGTGCGCAGCAAGCAGCACGATGATCACCTTATTATTGCGGCGATGAAGGGCGCGTCGAACCGGCTGGGTTACCTGTTCACGCATATCGCGATTGTCGTGATCTGTATCGGCGCACTGCTCGATGGCAACTTGCCGCTGAAGATTGCCGAGATGCGCGGCCAGATCGAGATCGAAACCCGTGACATTGTCGCCTCGCAGGTACCGAAACAAAGTGTGATTGGCGTCGATAACCCATCGTTTCGCGGTTCAGTGAATGTCGCGGAAGGAGGAAGTGCGAGCATCGTGTTCCTCAATATGCGTGACGGTTATCTGGTGCAGGAACTGCCTTTCCGGATCGAACTGAAAGATTTTCGGATTGAGCATTATCCAACCGGTCAGCCAAAGTCGTTTGAAAGTGACCTCGTTATCCACGACGATGACCTGGCCGAACCGCTGGCAAAGACGATCGCAGTCAATCATCCGCTCATTTATAAAGGTTACGCCATCTACCAGGCCAGTTTCAGTGACGGTGGCTCGAAGCTGAAAATGCGCATGTGGCCGTTGTTCGATAGCGAGCTTGAACAGCTTGAACTGAATGGCGAGGTGAACGGCAATATCACGGTCAGTAGTCCGCGTGGCCCGTTGACCATCGAGCTGACGGATTTCCGCCTGTTCAATATCAACCCGGTCGAAAATGAGCAGGGCAAGATCGAGCAGAAGAATTATGGCCCGAGTTTCAGCTTCAAGCTGCGCGATGACACCGGTCAGGCCAATGAGTTCATCAACTACATGTCGCCGGTCGACCTCGAGGGTCGCCTGTTTCTCATGTCAGGCGTACGTAATTCACCGTCTGAAGAATTCCGTTATCTGCATATTCCGGCCGATGAACAGGGTTCACCACAGCGCTTTATGCGTATTCGTGCACGCCTGCTCGACGACGCCTTCGTACGCAAGATGGCGGAACAAACGGTTGATAGCCTGTTGCAGTCGATGCCTGACACGCAAAAGGCCGTACGTGCCGACCTCGTGGAAACCGTGGTCAGAACGACATACCTGTTTACCGACGGTGGTAACGCGGCACTGGTCGAACATATCGAGAAGAATATTCCCGAAGACAAGCGCCAGGTTGCCGGCAGCGCCTACTTCAATATGCTGCGCGCCATGCTCAGCAATGTGTACCTCGAAGTGCTCAAGGAAGAAGGCCATGAGCTGGCAGGCGGTGTGAACGACAGGCAATCACAGTTCTTCGAAGACAGCTGGAATGCGCTGTCACGGATTTATGAATATGATTCGCCGTTTTACCTGCAACTGCAAAATTTCGAACATATCCAGGCATCAGGTCTGCAGATCACGCGCTCACCGGGCAAGAACACGGTTTACCTCGGTTGCGTGATGTTGATCCTCGGCGTGTTCATGATGTTTTATATCCCGCAGCGGCGGTACTGGGCATGGTTGCGCCAGACTGATGCGGGTACGGAAATTGTGTTTGCTGGTATGGGTAATCGCCATGAACGTGAACTGGCGATTGAGTTCGAGGCCATGCAGCAAGAACTGGCGAAGCGCCTGGGTAAAAAGGCAGACTAGCCAGACATCTATTCTTTTATATAATGGGCATTGAAAACAGGGGAACCGGTTATGTCTGCAAGCAGGGAAACATTACAGAGCAGCTTTGAACGCGAACCACTATGGCGCACACTCGGTGTGTACGACATTGTTTTTGGGTTACTGGTCGCGGCAGGTGCGTATTACGCCTGGCAGTACTACGCCTCGCTCATGGATGCCTACGAAGTCGGGATACTGTTCGGCACGGGCGTCGCTATGATTGCACTGGGCTGGTACTGGAAACCGAGCCGCACCCTGATGCTGACGGTGGCAGTACTGAGCCTGGTTTCGGTGATGTTGTATGAGCCGGCCATGAACGCACTGCAGGCAGAGGGCCTGTACGGGCGGGATGCGATCGCGGCATTGTCGAGTCTCGAGGATCCTCAGCACAGCAAATTCCTGTTCAAATATTTTCTGTCCAGTAGCTCGGCAATCATGTGGATGAGTGCCCTGTATGTGCTGGCAACCGTGACCTATTTTCTGTCCCTGTTTACGAAAACGGCGTTTACCGGCAGGGTGGCAAACGCGATGACCTGGTCAGCGACAACGATGGGACTGGTTGGGCTCATGGTACGCTGGCGTGAGTCATACCTGATCAGCACGGATGTCGGCCACATCCCGGTCAGTAACCTGTACGAAGTGTTTATCCTGTTCGCGATTATCACGGCGCTGCTTTACCTGTTTTATGAAAAGCGTTACCAGACCCGGGCACTGGGTGGTTTCGTATTGCTCATCATCAGTGCGGCGGTGGGCTTTCTGCTGTGGTACACGTTTGATCGTCAGGCGCATGAAATTCAGCCGCTGGTACCGGCCCTGCAAAGCTACTGGATGAAAATCCACGTACCGGCCAACTTTATTGGCTACGGTTGTTTTGCACTTGCCGCGATGGTTGGCGTCGTCTACCTGCTGCGGGTGCGTGCCCGCGAAGGTGGTGCCCTGGCGCGGGTGCTGCCGGCAACGGAACTGCTCGACGATGTCATGTACAAGTCGATCACACTCGGGTTTGCCTTTTTCACGATCGCAACGGTACTCGGCGCGATGTGGGCAGCCGAGGCCTGGGGTGGCTACTGGTCATGGGATCCGAAAGAGACCTGGGCGCTGATCGTCTGGTTGAACTACGCGGCGTGGTTGCACCTGCGCCTCATGAAAGGCTGGCGTGGCACGGCCATGGCCTGGTGGGCGATCATTGGTCTGTTTGTCACGTTGTTTGCCTTCCTCGGCGTGAATATGTTCCTTTCCGGCCTGCATTCCTATGGCGAACTGTGACCCCGGGTGAACTCCTGGCGCGGAAAAGCATCTATCATAGAATCAAGAAAATAACGGAGCTGGAAATGAGTAAGCTGAGCTACATCCTTAATGCGGGGCTGGTTTGCCTGTTGCTGCTGCCAAGCGTACCGGCCCAGGCATTCGACGAGGGTATTGATTTCCAGGCGATTGAGCCACCCCTGCCAACGGCCAACCCCGACAAGGTCGAGGTGCTGGAACTGTTCTGGTACGGCTGCCCGCATTGCTACAAGTTTGAGCCCTACCTGAACAAATGGCTGGAGAACAAACCGGCGCATGTCGAATTTGTACGCATGCCGGCGATTTTCCGTGAAAGCTGGATGCCGCATGCGCGTGCCTATTTCACCGCCGAACAGCTCAAGATTACGGACAAGATCCACAGCGACTTTTTCGATGCCTACCACAAGAAAAAGCGCCCATTGATGACCCGAACCGATGTGCAGGCATTTTTTGCCGATTACGGCGTCAGCAAAAAGGATTTCGAGGATGCGTGGTTTTCGTTCCCGGTCCAGTCGAAACTCAAGCGTGCCATTAACATGACCCAGCGTTACCAGGTCAAGGGTACGCCGAGCATGGTCGTCAACGGCAAGTACTGGACCAGCGCGGCACTGGCCAGCAGCAGCAACCCGACTGTGCCCGGCAATGAAAGTATGCTCAAGGTCGTCGATGAACTCGTGGCGCGTGAGTATGCCAACATGCAGAAATCCAAATAAGGAAGACAATAGTCTGGAATCGCTGCAGTGACCAGCAAGCTGATCTAGAATGGGTTATTGATCACATCACGCAGGAACTCCGTCCATCATGAAAGCTGCCGAGCTGTTTGTCCGTTGCCTGGAGAACGAGGGCGTCGAGTACGTGTTTGGCATACCCGGCGAGGAAAACCTCGACCTCATGGACGCGTTGCTGGACAGTTCCATAAAGTTCGTCACGACGCGCCATGAACAGGGTGCGGCTTTCATGGCGGATGTCTATGGCCGGATGACCGGCCGCGCCGGGGTCTGTGTGGCCACACTCGGCCCGGGTGCCACCAACCTTGTCACCGGTGTGGCCGATGCCAACATGGACCATGCGCCACTCGTCGCGATAGCCGGCCAGGCGGGCACCAACCGGTTACACAAGGAATCGCACCAGGTGCTGGATCTCGTCAATATGTTCCAGCCCATCACGAAGTACAGCTCGCGGCTGCTGACCCCGAATATAATCCCCGAAGTCGTACGCAAGGCCTTCAAGGTCTCGCAAACCGAGAAGACCGGCGCCTGTTTTATCGAGTTCCCGGAAAATATCGCGAAGTATGATGTTGATGACAAACCCTTGCGCATCAAACAACCCCACCCGCCCGAACCGGCCCAGGAGCGTGTAGCCTACGCGGCGCAGCTGATCTCGCAGGCAAAAAGCCCGATGATACTTGCCGGCAATGGTGTGGTCCGTGCCGCCGCCTGGCAGGAGCTGGCCGACTTTGCCAGGCACCTGAATATTCCCGTTGCCAATACCTTCATGGCGAAGGGCGTGATCCCGTTTGGACACCCGATGGCGCTCGGCAGTGCCGGTTTGCAGTCGCAGGATTATGTGAACATCGGTTTTGATCGGGCCGATGTGATTATTTGTGTCGGCTATGACCTCGTCGAGTATCATCCTTATCTGTGGCATCCGACCCGTGATCGAACAATTATTCATATTGACATGTCATCGGCCGAGGTCGATGAATGCTACGAGGTTGAATGCGGTGTGATCGGCGATCTCAAATATTCGCTCACGCGGATTGCCGAACTGGCCACACCGCACAAGGGTGAGCTGGTGCGCTCATTGCGCAAGGCGCTAAGCGAAGAAATGCAGGTGCATGCAAAAGATGAGGCATGGCCGATCAAACCACAAAAGCTGATCTGGGATCTGCGTACCGCACTCGACCTCGAGGATATCGTGATCTGCGATGTCGGCGCACACAAGATGTGGATGGCGCGCATGTTCCGCTGCGAGCACCCGAATACCTGCATCATCTCGAATGGTTTTGCCAGCATGGGCATTGCCGTGCCCGGCGCGATTGCGGCAAAGCTCGTGCATCCCGGGCGGGCAGTGGTTGCCGTTACCGGCGATGCCGGCTTTATGATGAATTCACAGGAGATCGAAACGGCGATGCGGCTGAATATACCGATCGTGATCCTGATCTGGAATGATGGTGGATATGGACTGATCGAGTGGAAACAAATGCAGCAGTTCGGTCGTCCGTCACATGTATCGTTCGGCAACCCGGATTTCGTCAAGTATGCCGAATCCTTCGGCGCCAAAGGCTATCGCATAGATGCTGCCGAACAGTTGTTGCCGACCATCAAAAACGCGATTGCCGATAATACCGTGAGCATCATTGATTGCCCGGTTGATTACAGTGAAAACCAGAAGTTGACGCAGAAGCTTGGTGAAATGCTGTCATCGTTCTAAAGGAAACGGCATGCATATCCATACACCACAGGCACTGAAGACAGAACATACTATCAGGGTCTTGAGTTATAACATCCAGGTCGCAATTGGCACATCGCGCGCGCATCACTACGTGACCCGTAGCTGGCGGCATGTATTGCCGCACTCACAACTGTATGCAAACCTCAATCGTATCGCACATGTACTGGCGGAGTTCGATATCGTCGCCTTGCAGGAAGTCGATGCTGGCAGCCTGCGCAGTGCCTTTACCAACCAGACCGAGTACCTCGCGCATCACGCCCGTTTCGCGCACTGGCATTGCCAGGTTAACCGGAACCTGGCACGCATTGCCCGGCACAGCAACAGCCTGCTCAGCCGTTACAAGCCACATCGCTTCGTTGAGCAAAAACTGTCAGGCATGATCCCGGGGCGCGGCGTGTTGCTGGCAGAATACGGTGAGGGCCGGCACCAGCTGGCAGTGCTGGTCCTGCATCTGGCATTGAGTCAGCGTGCACGTCTCGCGCAGCTGGCCGAGGTCAGTGAACTGGTGAATAGCTACCCACATGCTGTCCTCATGGGCGATTTCAATTGCGAACCCGACAGCAAGGAAATGCAGTTCCTGATCCGGAACACTGATTTGTCTATCCCGGAAGATGAAGGGCATACCTTCCCGAGTTGGCAACCGAGAAAAAGACTGGACCATATACTGATCACAAACAAGCTCGAAGTCACGACGATTGAAGTGCTGGAACACATGTATTCCGATCATTTGCCCGTTGCGATGGAGATACGCTTGCCGAAAAAATTGCAGCTGACAAACTGATGACAATATGAGTATACCCGCTGGTTCCAAAAGCAATAAGGCTTTAATGTTGTGGCGAGACAGGCTGATGCTGATCATCAAGGGCTTCTGCATGGGCATGGCAGATCTCGTGCCCGGTGTCAGTGGCGGCACGATGGCGTTTATCCTTGGTATCTACGAACGCCTGATCCGCGCTATCAGCTCCTTCGACAGGCCATGGCTGTTTGCCTTGTTCAGGGGAGATATTGTCAGCGCCAGCCGGCGGCCCCACTGGGGATTCCTCGTGCCGCTCGTCACCGGCATTTTTGCCGCGTTGCTGTTTTTTACCCGGGTCATCTCTATCCCGGAACTGCTGGTCACTCACCAGCAACAGGTATATGGCCTGTTTTTCGGCCTGATCCTGGCATCGATCGTGGTATTGTTCGGTGAGGTCGGGCGCATGCGCTGGCTGGATGGCGTCATGCTCGGAGTGGGTGCAGCTGGAGGTTTGTTGCTGGTTACGATGATCCCGTTTCAAACACCCGACACCGCGTGGTTCGTGTTCGTCAGCGGGGCGATCGCGATTTGCGCCATGATCCTGCCTGGCGTATCGGGCTCATTCCTGCTCCTGATCATGAAAAAATATGCCTATGTCATGAGCGCCATAGGCAGGCTGGATCTGTCCGTGTTGATTCCGTTTGCACTGGGCTGTCTGTGCGGCCTGATCATGTTTTCCAGGTTGCTGAACTGGCTGCTCGGGCACTTCTATCGCCAGACATTATTATTAATAAAAGGTATCCTGCTGGCATCACTGTGGGCACTATGGCCGGTGCAGCAACGCAGCTACACCGTGATCAACGGCGTGGAACATGTCACCGGTATTACCCCGGCATGGCCACAGCAAATCAATGCAACACTGATTGAAACCAGTGCGCTCATGTTGCTGGGCTTTATTGTCGTGCTCACCCTCAACCGCTATACACGACTGCGAAAATAAGCCAAATCAGCCTGGCAGTGACACATTTCCTCCAGTCTTTCTGCGGAACGTAAACCACTACTTAATGGAAGTGAGAAGGGTGGTTAATTGCTTTTCTCGGACTGTTCCTTCCGATGTCTGACGACTACAAGACAATCCTCAGTGGCTGACTCGAGAAGTTCAAGATCTTCATTTTTCATTGTGTCCTTACTCATCATTTTCCTTCATGTATAGGACCTTAAGCCGCGCCTAGTTGCAGAAGTCGGCGCAAGCGGTCTGGCTGAACGATGTGGATATGCTGGTTTACCATGCGAACCGCGCCTCGCTTGCGCAGATGTGCCAGCGTCGTGGTGACTGTCTGGCGGCTGGCGCCGATCAGGTTGGCGATGTCCTGGTGTGTGAGTCGCATGTTGACGCACAATTCACCTTCGGTAGAGCCGCTACAGCAGCGCGCCCCGGATGATACAGCGGCAAAACGCACCAGCAACCGGGCGACGCGGGTTTCCACGTTGTCGGAGGCCAAACCCACCAGTATGTGGCCCAACGCGCGAACCCGGGCCGAAAGGATGCCGATGGCCTTCATGGCCGCTTCCGGGTGAGCACCCAAAAAGTGGGTGAAGTCACTGCGGCTGATGGAATAGACCTGGGTCGCTTCATTCGCCACGGCGAATATCTGCCGGTCGTTGCCTCGCCAGAGTTCGGCCATGCCAAAGATCTCCCCCGGGAAGCTGAACCACAGGATGGTTTCCTTGCCTGCGGATGAAACCTGGAACAAGCGGATACAGCCGCCGGCGACGATGTAGACATCGTTGGAGCGATCACCCGCGCGGAACAGGTGGTCACGAGATTTCAGGATCCGGTGGCGTGAGCATTTCAGAAGATCCTGTGTCTCTTCCTGCGACAGGCTGGACAGGAAATTCGCATGAGCGTCTGACCATGCGTCCCTTCCTTCGTCGATACTGGAAAGGTCGTGGCTGATTATATCTGCGAACGGATCCACGGTGGGTCTACTGCTGGCACTCAATGGAATCATCCCCCCTTTCCTCTACGAAGTTAATCATGGCATAGCGGAGGGGCTGTTGCCACCTGGTATTTAGTAACCAGGCTAAAGATATTCGGTGACAGGGAGTCTTGATGTTCAAGTTTCAGGCATTCATTGGCTTTGTCTAATATTACCTTAGAGGTTTATAACGATTTATTAATATTGAGTTGCCTGTGCCAGCATTGTCATCTGGGCGACAAAGATGCCGACCCACGTTCGTTAGTATGTAGTTTGAAAAGAATGTGTAACAAGACCGTTCCTTAAAATTTATGGGCCGGATTGTCATCTTTGACAAAAACACGGAGACTTCGCGATGAGAAAAACTTTTAACATTGTGATCGGCCTGGTTATGGCTGCAGTCATAACCAGTACCAACGCGGCAGAATACCCGAGCCGCCCCATTACGTTCATGACCATGACCCAGCCTGGCGCACAAATCGACCGCCTGACGCGTGGCCTGGGCCAGCGTATGAGCAAGGTTCTGGGACAGCCCATCAACGTGAAGAACGTGACCGGATCCCACGGCACCGTGATGGCGACTTCGCTTAGCAGGGCCAGGCCTGATGGCTACACCCTCGGCGTCACGTCGCTGACGGCATACACCTACGCACCCCATCACAGCAAGCTGACCTACGCGCCCGAGGATTTCGACTACCTGACCCTGGTGGCGCTGAATTCCAGCGGCTTCATCTCCAAGGCGGACAAGCCCTGGAGCACGCTGAAGGAAGCCTTCGAGTGGGCCAAGAAAGAGAACAACAACAGCATGGTCGCCATGTTCCACGGCGCGGATGACCGCGACGCTATTCAGCGCATGGCCAAGAAGGAAGGCGTGAAGCTGTCGCTGATACCGTCCAAGGGTGGGCCGTCTGTGATCAAGGCCGTGACGGGCGGTCACGCCGACGTCGGCTACGTGGGCGCCATTTTCTACAAGCACGTGGAAGCCGGTACCATCAAGCTCATCGGCGTTGCGCTGGGCGATCGTTTGCCAAAGTTACCTGATGTGCCCACTTTGCGTGAACAGGGCTACGACGAGCAGGTGGAAATGATCGTCGGCCTGGTGGCACCGAAGGGTATCGATGCAGCCGCAAAGGCCAGGATCCTGGCCGCCGCCGACAAGCTGGCCAACGACGAGGAAACCCAGGAATTCATCACGGGCAACCTGCTGATGCGGCCCGTGAAGTGGGGTGAAGCGCATGCTGACCAGACCGTGAAGGACCTGTACGCGACCTTTGAAAAGCAGGCGAAGATGAAGTAGTCCATACCGCCGGGACGGAGCGACACCTCCGGTCCGGCGGTATCGCTCCTTGAGCGGGTGCGGTGAACAAAAGGAAAGGTGGAGTACCGGTTCACCCGGACTCCCTGCTGCAAAGAATATAACCACCGGTGCCGTGTGTCCTTGACAAGAGGGGACGTCACAGAGCAGCCGGGGAGCGAGGAGAACGCGTGACAAGAATACAAAGAGAAACGATCGCGAATCTGCTGATCGTCGGATTTTGCCTTTTGTTGCTTATATGGGCCATTCCCACCTACACGCCAGCTCATCCCGGTTACGGTGCCTCGCCCGCGCTGGTGGCCAACGTGGCGGTCGGGATCATGATGGTGATGGCAGGCCTCTCCCTGGTTCGCCTGCTCCTGGCCCGGTTCGCGGGCAAGACGCTGCCGCCAGCGGAAGGACAGTTTCCGGAAGAGGCGCAATCGACGGGGTTCACACAGGTCGGGCGGCTCAATCTGCCCAACCTGGGCCGATTCATCATTCCAAGTGTGCTGCTGGTGGTGGCTATCGAGTACATCGGTTATGTGCCCGCGGCACTCGCCTTCCTGATGGTCGTCCAGTACTTCATCGGCAGCCGCAAGTGGATCCAGATGGTGGTGCTGTCCATCGTCCTGGTCGCGGTGATGTACATCATTATGCGCTACGGTTTCGGCGTACCAGTGCCGGGGCCGCAACTCTTCTAACAACTAAACCAGAGACGCGGAACACATAAACCATGGATATGATCTTTGCGGGACTGCTGGACTCCATTTCGCTTGCCAGCCTCATATTCGTCTTTACCGGGGTCGCCCTCGGGGTCATGATCGGGGCGATCCCCGGCATTAACGGCCCCATGGCCATCGCGCTGTTCATCCCGGTTACCTATTATATGACGCCATTGACGGCCATCGGCTTTCTGGTCGGGCTCAACAAAGGTGCCTTTTTCGGTGGTGCCATTTCGGCGGTGCTGCTGCGCACGCCGGGTACGCCGGAGGCGGCAGCCACCTCATGGGACGGCTATCCGCTCACCCAGCAGGGCAAGGGCGAAAAGGCGCTGCGCATGGCACTCTACAGCTCGGTGGCGGGAGACGTCATCTCCACGGGCGTGCTCATCGCCATCGCGGCGCCGCTGGCGGCGGTGGCGCTGTTCATGGGTCCGTCGGAAATCTTCGCCCTGATTTCTCTTGCTCTCACCGTGATCGCGGGCATCGGTACCAGTTCCATCTGCCGCGGCCTCATCGCGGCCGGATTTGGCCTGCTTGCGGGTCTGATCGGCACAGAACCGGTGACTGCGCTGCCCCGACTCACCTTCGACGTCTATCAGTTGGGCGGCGGTCTGTCCCTGATTCCGGTGGCCATTGGTCTGCTGGCGTTCTCGGAAATCCTGATCCAGTTGGAGCGATTCTCCGTCAAGGGCGGCGGCGAACACGTGGCCAATGTGTTTTCGAAGAAGCGCGAAGACCGGCTGCTTTCGTTCAAGGAGTTCTTCGCCAGCACCCGTACCCTGTTCCGGGGCAGCGCCATCGGCATCGGTGTCGGTGCCATGCCGGGCCTGGGGGCGCCGGTGGCGTCGTTCATGTCCTACGACATGGCGATGAAGCGCTCCAGGCACAAGGAGGAATTCGGCAAGGGCCGCCTGGAAGGCATCGGTGCGTCCGAGTCCGCCAACAGCGCGGTAGTCGGCGCCAGCCTGATCCCGCTGTTCGTTCTGGGCATTCCCGGTAACCTGGCCGTCGCCATGCTGATGGGCGCGTTCATGATTCACGGCATGCAGCCGGGCCCGTTGATGTTCCAGGAAAACGCCCAGCTCATGTACGGCATCTACGGCAGTCTGGTCATCGCCAGCCTGTTCCTGGCCGTCATCGGTCGGTTCGGGCTCCGGATGTTCTGCAAGGCCGTCGAAATCCCGGCGATGATGCTGTACCCCATCGTGAT